>JAOUQA010000013.1 GCA_029879605.1 Gammaproteobacteria bacterium | reverse complement strand
AACGACATTAGATGGCGCATGGCTAATGAAAAATTCTTTGCTTCGAATGCCGCGATTCCGCTAGCAAAGTCCATATCTACCAGTTCATTCTGATCAATCATGGTAAAGCCTCTTGTTTTTACCTGTAGGGGGATATCCTAAAACAACCTGTCATAACATAACAATGTTCTGGACAGCCTGAAGACTACCTTATAATAGAGTACTCGCGAATATCCCTTATGGGGAGAATAATTCTCATTCCGCTATATTTTGTCCGGCCATACCCCCCTATAGGGATATATAGCCCCCCTGAGAGTATCTATATACTTAGCGCCCATTAAGAAATGGGCTATAATGCCTGATTCGCTAGAAACAGAATTTGAATTCGTTGTCTCAGGACGGCGGCAAGTTTTAAACACGATCCTTTATCAGGAGTGAGCTATGAACCAAGAATACTACGATACAGTGGTTAAGTTAGAAAAAGACGGTATCGATCCAGAATATATCCAGGGCTGGCAGGGTGGTTACGTATGTAACCCAGAGCGTGAAGAACAACGTTCTAACGAAGCTTATGAAGCCGGTTTCGAAGATGGCAGCAATCACAACACTGATAACGCTGCAAACTTCAAGAAGTAGTTTTTTTTCATATACTCCAATATGAACTAAAAGGGCCAGATTTCGATCTGGCCCTTTTTTTATGAGGCCTACAGGGATGTAGGTCATGCAGATAATGCACGCCTACACGGACGCAGGCATTAGAGCGAAGCAGGAAGCCAGAGCCGAGGATCTATTATCTGCAACAGGAATGAACGGCAGGCGTTTACTAATTACCCAGCCTCGCCGTACTCCTCCCATCCACCATTTCATACTTGGCTTTTTTCAGGGTTTCCATGGCCTCAGGTACTTCAATTTCTATAATGTGCTCGGTAATCCATTTATTATCCTTCTCCCCCATCTGCTGACTGATACAGTCTCCAAAATCACGCTTATATTGAAAACCCGGTTCTTCTTTCTCACTATTCCAGCCACATTCAGCATAAGCATTTAGACGCTGATTCATGGTTTCGATAAACCCGGCCTTATAATCGGTTTCCCTGGCTATTAAATCCTCACAGTTTTCCTGGTAGGTATTCGCCAGTTTCAGGGCCATATGAGTAATCAGCTCTCTACGCTCATCTTCTTCCATCTGTTCCGACACCAGTCGATCGCTCACGGATACCAGGAAAGCCAGTACTTCAGAAATCACGTCCAGTCTCTGGGACTGGGTATCTGTCTGAAAATTCTCATTTTCAAGATTGAGCACCAGTTTCATGGCAATACGCCAGGAAATAAAAGCCAGGGTATTGGCTTTCTCCTCGATGGAAACTTCTCTGCCCTTGTTATGCCATTTGGTACGAATTCTCACACTACCACCTGCTAAACCCTGTTACTGATTAAGTTGAATGTAATTCTATCGGTCACAGCCTGAATCACTATTCCCGATCAAATGAATGTTTATTAACAGATCGAATAGTATACTATTTTACTAAGGTTTTATATGCACTGGATGTATGGCTTAACCACGATGATTTTTGGTATTCTGACATTATGAAAGCACTACAGAACACGGTACAAAGAAATTGCCATATTTCTGATGCCCAGTATGCCGGTAACTACACCCTGTGTATCTATTTACTCAAAATGCGGGAATTCTATCGCTGGGAAAGCAAGCAGGCCTATGGCACCAGCATATCCAAAGAGGCGCTTGGCCCCTGGCTAACCCAGCGCGAACAACTCTGGGATGAGGTCGAGGACAATGCTTTTTCAAGCCTTGGAATTAATAACCAGCAAATAGATCCTTTTGAAACCCGCCAGGTCAATCAACGACTGAACCCACAGGGTTATGTATACAGTGGCGGCTATGGACTCTATGGCAAACCGGTTTTTTTCCTGGCTGAACTGGAGCAATCCCAACAACTGGATGATTTCACCTTGTATATAGCTGGCCGTGAACTGGCTCGTGACCTGGCTGCACCACCAGGGATGATCCAGGATCAATGCGTATTTATCCGTCGAGAATCACTGCGTCGATTTATCTGGGAAAAAGTCGAAGAATCCAGCTGGCACAAACAGGAAAACCCGCTCGCCCGGGCACTGGCCTGTTACGATTTTAAAAGCAATCCCGATGATTCACTGGAAAGAATGACCGATATGGAAGTGGATACCGTATTACATCATGAGATTGGTGAGATCAAAGCCGGCCAGATACTGGGAGATGACTGGGAACTGATGTTAATTGACCTGCCTCGCTCACAGGCAGAAATCATGGTACGTGCGGTGCGAGATAATATTGCCGATGCAATTTCTACCCTGCCTAAATTAATTAACAATGAAGAGATATCCCAAATTCATTTTTACTTTGCTAATTTAAGCAGCATGCGAAAACTTATTTTTCCCAGCCTGATGGATGCCTATCAGCACTGGCTAAAAAACAAAAACACTTCTGCTATAAAAAAACTAATTAATAAAGCCGAGAAACACTGGATTGAACTGGCTCAAACAATAATGCAGACACATAAAAAGTATGGCAACAACAGTCCGGCTCACATTGAGGCATTGATTAAAAACAATTACTTCTAGTGAAAACCATTTACAATACACGCAAACTCAATAACGGATATTTTCATGTATCATGATGCAACCCAGAGCACGCCCCTGACTTCCATTAAAGAAATCAAACCCGGCAGCTTTATTTTTCTGAAAGAAAATGCCTTACCCATTGATATCTGTCGTGAAATCATTCGTCGTTTTGAAGCCCACCCGGAAGACCAGTACAAAGGCAGGATCGGCCAGGACTTTAAAGAAGACCACAACATAAAAAAATCAACCGACATAGCCATAAGTGGACTGCAACACTGGCAGGACATCAATAAAGAGTTATTTCGATCACTTGGCAACGCACTGAAGGAATTTTCACAAACCTACCCTTTTTTCAAGGGCCCATTTAAAGATGTTGGTTATGCAGTCCAACGCACAGAAGAAAACGAATATTATAACTGGCATATTGATGGCGGCAGTCACGACTTTGCTGATCGACAACTGGTAGCCCTGTGGTATTTAAATGACGTACCAGGACCCGGAGGCGCTACCGAATTTATGTACCAGGATATTGCCGTACAGCCGAGAGAAGGCACACTGGCATTATTCCCTCCTTTCTGGACCCATGAACACCGTAATTCACAATTACAAAAGGGTGTTAAGTATGTTGCTACTACATGGGTAAGCTTCGCCTAGCAATAATTAATAACTTATCTGCTACTTACAACACCATAAACAATGATCAAACTTGTTTCACCCCAGACAGAAGAAGAATTCAAACAATACTTTGAACTGCGCTGGCGCATACTAAGAAAACCATGGAACCAGGCCCTGGGTAGCGAACAGGACAATGACGAAGACAACAGCTATCATTTAATGGCAGTATGCGACAACAAAACTATAGCCGTTGCACGCCTGCAATTTATTGACAACACAACAGCACAAATAAGATATATGGCCGTTACCAGGGAATTCGAAGGCCAGGGCATTGGCCGATCAATGATTGATCACATGGAAGCTTATGCGCTAAAAAACAACATAAATAAAATCATGTTACATGCCAGAGAAAATGCAATTGGGTTCTATCATAAAATGGGATACACCATTGAAGAGAAGTCTTATTTATTATTTAACAGCATACAACATTATAAAATGACAAAAAACATAACCCCTCCAACGACAGCTTATCCAAAATAAAAAACCATGCTAGAGAACACGATCACCGAGAATAAAACCGCTAACATCATGCCTGCAGGTATGTTACAGGCAAAAAGAATACAGGCACTCTATAAACAGGTTAATTTTATTCTTCTGAGCAATATTCTGGCCGCCCTTCTTTTATCAATTGTAATATTCGATTTAACCCAAAACATCTATACGATACACTGGTTTAGTTTTCTTGCTTTTTTTACGGCTTTTCGCTATCTACTACTTAAAGAATATTACAAGCATGAGCATGATGACAAAGACACTATAAAATGGGGTCAAATCTTCACTTTTACAACTTTTGTTTCTGGCTGCACATGGGGTGCCGCATCAATACTGTTTCTACAAACAGATGAGATCGCCATACTACTACTATTATTGATGACCATAACAGGACTTTCTGTAGGATCCGCTGCTGCATTAGCTAACTACGCAATCTCTTATTACACATTTGTAACCCCGACAATTTTACCATTTGTCTATGTGCTAGTTTTAGAAAATACAATCGAGCTTAACGTATTCAGCATGATGCTAGTCCTGTTCCTGGTATTACAGATCATCATTGCAAGAAAAAACCAGGCCACACTGGATAAGTCCATTATACTTAATTACCAGAACCAGTATCTTGTTAACCAGTTAAATGCAAAGAAAAAAATGGCCGAAGCTGCTAACTCATCAAAAACAAAATTTCTGGCAGCCGCCAGCCACGATCTTCGCCAGCCACTACATTCAATGAGATTATTTATTGACATCCTTGATGACAGCAATACGAACAAAGATCAAAACGCGATCATTACAAAAATAAAGAAATCATGCTCTTCGCTGGAAAACCTGCTTGAGTCATTACTTGATATTTCTAAGCTTGACGCACAAGTCGTCACCGTCACAAGCAACCCATTCCCCATCCAGCCCCTGTTTGATTTATTAAAGAATGAATTTGAATCAATAGCCAGAGAAAAGAAACTGGATATACGCTTTATACAAACCAGGCTGTGGATTAACAGTGACCATCAAATCATCGAACGAATACTTAGAAACCTGGTATCAAATGCTATCCGCTACACAGACAATGGTAAAGTACTGGTTGGCTGCCGAAAAAATGGCGATATAATTACAATATTTGTTTACGACACAGGAACTGGTATTAGCATTGATAACATCAATATCATTTTTGAAGAATTTAAACAGCTTCACAACCCAAATCGAAACAGGAGCGAAGGACTGGGACTAGGCCTTTCGATCGTAAAACGATTAACCGAGTTACTTAATACTGAACTACTCTTACAATCAAACCCAGGTAGAGGTTCTGTTTTCTCAATTAAACTTCCTCTTGCCCTTCCATACAATACAACTTCAGATATCAATACCCCCTTATTTTTTGATGATAAATTGACTGAACGGCGAATAATTATTATCGAAGATGAAGCCGAGATACGTGAAGCACTAAACATTCTATTAACCAAATGGGGTTGCGATGTCTACCCGCTAAATTCTATTTCAGAAATCACACAAAGAAACCTGCCTACTAATAAGCCAGATATAATACTTGCTGATTATCGATTAGGAAACAATGAAACAGGCATTATGATTATACATGCAATTTGTGATTACTATCAGGATGACGCAATACCTGCAATCATCATTACAGGTGACACTGCACCTGACATCCTAGATGAGATCAATAAAAACAACTTCAATGTTCTACACAAACCAGTTTCCGGTGGTAAACTTCGAGCAACACTCAATTCATTTATACCTAAATAGACTTGCCATTCTCGCCCATTTCAACCCAGCCTTTTTGAATAGCAACATTCACTGCACGTGTACGATTTGCAACATTCAGGATTTTAAGAATAGCAGCAACATGAACACGTACAGTCGATTCTGAAATATCCAGTTTTCTTGCAATTTCCTTATTCGAGAAACCATGAACCATCTCATTTAAAACATCATGTTGCCGAGATGTAAATGGCATCTCCACATAATCAATACAACCTTCGGACTTGCTTGCCTGTAAATTTATCTGTTGCGAAATAATTTCAGGCGAAATATAAATCTCGCCTGAAAACACAAGCTTCAAAGCCTGAACCATGGAATTAGCTTTAGTAGATTTGACAATATATCCCTGAGCACCCGCATTTAGCATTTCCTGGACTTTGCCAGCATCCTGATTGCCAGACAAAATAACAACGGGTATAGAAGGCAATTGATGTCGAATAGACGTTAGAGCCTCAATATCACTAATACCAGGAAGATCCAGGTCAAGCAGAACAAGATCAAGATCCGGATTATCGCTAATCTTCGGCAATGCATCTTCATAACTCTTTGCATCTAGTATTTGCACAGATGCATCAAGATTTTCTAATACCAAACACATACCGTCGACAAAAAGCCTGTGATCATCAACAATCAGTACTTTCAAATCAATTTAACCTGCATTATTACCCGCTTTTTTTTACTAGTATCATTATCTACTTTATTTAACCAATAAGCACTAATCAATTATATCTAGTCTTTTCTACTTATCTGCATACAGTATCAAAAACTTGTTAGACACAAAATCATACACAAGCCCATCAAACCAGTCTGCAATTACATAGCACGTAACAATATAATCATATACTTTTTAAATTGACCAATTCACTTACTAACAATAATTACCTAAGCGCTCTTACCAATACCGTTTTTTCATTCTTTTACCATACTTAGTTCACGTGAATTTCATTCACCTTATTTTCACCATGGTAGTTTACTCTGGAGTATATAATGAATTTAAAACCCTTAATTTTTGCATCAACAATCGCACTTGCAATCAGTGGCTGTAATAGTAGCTCTAGCGGTGGCGGCGCTTCATTAGAAGTAATTGGCGTATCAGGCAACACCGTAAACCTGGATGGCGCCTGGGCAAGACCTTGTCGCACTGACACTAACTCAAACCCAGTCGTGGACATTCTAAGCAAACATGTATTTTCTGGCTCTAGCGCATCTATTACAGAATCTTCATTCAGCTCAACAGATGCCAGTTGCTCTGGTACTGAAACAGTACTTTATACAATTGAACTAACCGCTACAGCAGGCACAACAACTGCCATTACTGGCTGGGTTAACGGTATGGGTGGCCCAGCAACAGCACCACAGGCTCAAGATGGGTCTGGAGCTTTAGGAGATAATGAATCTGTTACTGTCATATCCGCGACTATTACAGCTGCTCCTCCAGGCCCAGATGCGCCTCCTGTTGGCGCAAAATTTGACCTATTCTATGTTGTAGATGATACGGTTCCTACAGCCCCAATAATGTATGGCGATACAGATTATGCAACTGGCGCAACAACAGCTGATGCTTTTGATCATTTAGCTCTCCAATAAACCAGAAATAGAAGAATATATAGCGAACCTCGGCCGAGGTTCGCTATTTTTTTGAAATAGCGCAATCAACAGAATTATTAATCACATACATGTATACATGCTGCATAAAACCCGTGTCAGAACATCTGGCATGATGTATTTGCACATTTTTTATTTGAAGGCACAACCATGAAACACTTATATCTTGCATTTACCATGTCAATTCTTGCATTAATAACTGGCTGCTCAAGTGACAATGAATCAGGATCAGTAATAACCGTAACCATAGACAGCCAGAACTATAACTTTGGCGGGTGCGGAACATTTACTGCTAGCACAAATGAATTTGATATTAGCTGCCTTTATCAATCAGGCGGTGAAGCAAAGCGTTTATTTTTTTACAAAATTCACGACATTGATGGAGGCGAAATCAAGGTACGATTGACAGATATACCTGATGCGACGCAACTTGATTCACCTTACGGAATAGAATATGAATGCAGCACTCTTGGCAGCCCTGCCTGCTTAACTGCTGCATTACCAACATTTGATACTGCTACTACGACAATCACACTAAACAATGTAGTGATGCCACTAACCAACAATAGAACTGATTATGCAGGCGGTCCTCTCGTTGTTGGCCCCACAGAACACACGGTTAGTTTTTCAATTGACGTATCAACTATTTCATCATTCCAATAATTTATATCTATCAATAACCAACACTAAACACTAAACACTAAACACTAAACACTAAAGGAAAAATTTATGAATCAATTTAGATTATCTATTATATTATTACTACCCGTATTTCTCGCGGCATGCAGCTTCGGCAAAAACACGGTTAACCTGGAAGAAGTTAAAAAAATTAAAAATGTCGCAGTCATCATGTATACAGTTCCCGAACAAATTACTTACAGAGCAGATGCCCGGGATAATTCAACAGGCCTATTAGCTGCACTGGTTGAAACATCGATCGGCAAAAATGGCAACACAGCTGCTGATACTGCCATTAGAACATTCACCCAAACGCTACAAAACCAGGAATTGCCATTTAATATCATGCCGCACTCTAAAGTTATTTCAAATGCGCAATTCACTGCTTTATATCAGCCTGCCAGCAAAACCGAAACAAAAGCTGAAACAGGTTTCCTGGGTAAATTTATTAGCAATGTAACAAGCGACAAATCAATCGGTGCCTCACCTTCAAAAATGAACCAGTATGGGCTAGTAGCATCCTGGTCTGGCGATACTGCATTAACCAATAAAGGCGGCGAAAGTAACTATATCGCAAAATCAATTGAAGCTTTAAAGGTAGATGCAGTACTGGTAGTTAATGACCCTGGCTTTTCCTTCTCTTGCGAAGCATGTATAGGTGCTGCCAGTGCGATGAATGGAGTTGCGTCAACAGGATCCGCATTCAATGCTACGCTTGTGACACGTACAGGACCTGTTATGAACATTCGTGAATGGTTTGCAACAACAGATGAGCAAGGAGCCATGGTAGCCGGCATTGTAGACCCGACAGAACACAAAGAATTATTTGAAGAACATGGTCGTAAAATGGCCCAGGTGTTTGCAATGGCAGTCAAAGAAAGCATGGCTCCAAAAAAATAACTTGATAACTTTAAAGAGCTTAGAATAGGTAATATACATGTCAAACTGACACTTATATTACATTTTATATTTCTAATTATTAAAAAGGGGCTTATAGCCCCTTTTTTTATTCTTTATTTATCAATTCAATCGACGAAACATTACTACCACGCAACGACCTATCTTAAGATCACATCTATTAACAGATAATATAAACAGAACAATACTGAGTAATCAGCTATCACAGAAACAAGAACTTAAGCGAAGACAAAATCGTATATGGATCATGCAACTCGCCAGGAGAAAATTATTGGCTATATGATATCAATAAAATCTAAGCCAATAGAAACCAATCCCTATTTACTCGCGGCATAGCACTACAGAACATCAAAGTATATAACCCAATTGTATCCGACAAACTAGATTATCATTAAGCTTCTAGATATATGCCTGCCAGCAAAAAGGGCTGGTATAACCAGCCCTGCAAATACTTTCTTTAATTAAAACTTGTTATTCCGCTTTTTCAGGTACAATTTTTAACCGACCACGACCTTCTATATCAGTACCATCTTTTAGTTTGCCTTTCAAAACAGCTTCCAGGTCGCCTTTAACAAATTTCGCCGCCTGGGTATGATAATGGCAAACTAGATCCAGTTTGCGATCTTTATTGACATCACGGCCGAACTTATTACATTTTGCCATGCTCTTTTCATTACCACTATGACCAAAGGTCAGTGATTTAACATCAATTTGCATAGGATCAAAATTTTCACCCGCCAGTATTGCAACAGGTACAACACCTTTAGCCCTTGGATTAAAAGGCGATGGCTTATTATTACCAGGCTTCACATCAATACTGACATGCTTGACTCGCGAACGAATACCTTTAATAACGAGTTTATAATCACCATTTACATTCGCAACAGCCTCAAAACCTACATTAGTAATAGCACCATTTTTAAAGACCCTGGGATAATGACTTACACCAATATAGTAATTTCCTGTTTTCGGTGCCACAAAATTTTCGATAAGACTGTCATAACGATGCACACTACCTGGATCGAGGTAATCAGCATCATCATTTTCCCTCAACATGGTGTGATTCGAATCACCCGTGAAAATAGCAACATAAGTGTCAACACTTCTCAACCCACCTACACCACCATCGACATCAACAGTAATAACATCACCAGCACGGGCATAAACGCGGTAAAAATCAAGATCCTCCTGGGGAGCACCACTAACGACACCCATCACCGCAATAATATTTGTATCACCAATACCGGGAATTATATTTTGTGCGTAAGCCACTGGATGATTGTTTTCTCGCTCAACTATGTCTGAGGCAAGAACTGTGCTGCTCATCAGAACGCCGACAATACAGCTAATTATTTTTATATCAAACATAATTGATTGACTATTCATTCCAAAATACCTCTTAATTTTAATTATTAAATCCATTTAATATGTCAAATACCGGATATGACTAAATCCCTGGTTTATACATTCTAGAAGTAACCATGCAACAGCATGCAATAACCTCTTTCGTGTATATATTATAAAACAAACACATTCAAAACATCGCCTGTTATATCAGCCTCATACATGAACTGACATAGCCATCGTCCTTAACCGCTTACTTTTATGAATTTGTCGAATTTGATTTTGATAATTTATACTGGGTAAACAGACAGAAGTTGTCCTGACGATTTATATATACCCAATATAAAGCTTATACATAATACAAGCAGCACGCCCCCCCCGTTCGAAGGTAGTTTTTCAGCAATATTCAAAAATGTTCTACAGGTCACATAACCAGGCATCAAAATTTTATTTGCATGTTATTTAGATTATCAAAATATTGTTATATACTAAAAATCCCTCCCGATAAATGATTAAACCCTTAAGCATTTCCAGCTTCTTTTTAAACAGGTACCTGATACCTTAATTAAGTGAATATTGCCATGAAAAACAAAAACTTAGCTAAGTCCATTCTCCTCGCCAGCCTGATGGGCTGCTACCAGTATTCATATGCCACCAATGGTTACCAGCTTATAGGGATAGGCAGCTACCAGAAAGGCCTGGCCGGTGCCGTTACAGCCAGCCCCGGATCAGCCATGACAGCTATTACAAACCCGGCAGGCATGGCACGTATTGGGAAGCGCGCTGATTTCAGCCTGGAAATGTTCATGCCTGATAGACATGTGGATTTTTCATCCATGGGCGGTGAACGTAACGACAGTGAAGCCACCCAGTATGGTGTACCTGCCCTCGGCTGGTCAGCCCCGGTAGATGATGGAAGCGATATTTATTTTGGTGGTGGTATTTATGGTACTTCAGGCCTGGGCACTGACTACCCCTTGACCCAGTATGCCGCAGCTACACCAGCTCCATCGCCTGATATGTATTTTGAAGGCTACTCTTCACTACAGTTCTGGCAAATGGCACCCACCCTGGCCTGGAATGTGGATAAGAAATTAAGCCTGGGGGCTTCATTAAACATTGACTACCAGTCTGTTTCATTAAGACAGGCGTTTATTGCAGACACTACAGCTGATGGCATAGCCGATACAAAAATGGCTAACCTGGATCTCAGCCGTACTGCACAATCCTTTGGCTTTGGTTTTACGCTGGGCGCACTATACGATATCAATGACCAGATCACCGTAGGTGCCAGCTACAAAAGCAAACAGCAGTTCAGTGACATGAAATACCAGCTATCCAATGGTGACATAATGGATGCAACAGGCCAGCTACAAATTAGTGGCTGCCCTGTTAACCCCGGCCCACCTGCCACTGTAATTTGCCCAGCAGGTACCTATAGTCTGGAACTGGATTTCCCTGAAATGATTTCTGCCGGCATCGCTTACAAACCCGTACAACAACTGACGTTGTCATTAGATATAAAAATGATCCAGTGGTCAGATACATTAAATGTATTAAAGATTACTGGTCCAGGCGGCATGACACTAACCATGCCTGCTGGCTGGAATGATCAGACCATTATTGCAGTAGGCGTTAATTACGCAGTGACTGATAAATTCAATTTACGTGCAGGATATAATCAATCAGATGCACCGATCAAAAATGCCGATACTGACAGCAACTATATTTTGCCAGCCGTCACTACCACTCACTTTGCCTTTGGTGGTGATTACCACTTAAGCAAGTACTGGGAGCTGGGCTTTCATGTCTCTAAAGCACAGGATGAAACACTCGCTTCACCAGGAACAGGTGCAAAAATTGGCCTGGGCATAACCACACTGGGTATTAATATTGGTTACCACTTCTGATCTATAAAAAAGGCCTGCATAGCAGGCCTTTTTATTTCCATTATTAAATCAAAACTAACCAACAGCACCTTTTGAAATCGCCAGCTGTTTTATTTCTTCATCTGCAGGATAAGCATCCGCTGACATCTGTAAATACATTTGCCATTCAGAAAACAAAGTGGCCAGTTCCGGATCAGTACCGTGACAACCCAGAACATTAATCACTGCATCACCGATTTTCCACGGACCTTCACCCTTGTACCCCCCTTTAACAAGATGAATTGCAGAATCATCTGACTGATTCCAGAAAACATCAAAAAACAATAAACCTTCGGGATGTTCAAAATATTCAGCCATGATTCTTTTATTTCCATCAGGAAAACGAATCATTAATGGTGATTTCATCGAAAAAAGATCGGCCATAAATCTAAATACGAATATCTATATCCTGCATTTCATAATCTGAATTAACCACCACTTCCTGTACACCTGGAAATTTACTCAGTATGTAAGCAGACATTAAATACAGCATACGTTTATTTTCTGCATGCATGGCATTAACAATATTATTCGCGGCAACCTGGCAACGCTGTTCATCTGTAGGCTCATCCACCCAGAAACGCCCCATCTGCACACCCTTATCAAAATCCGTATCCATATCTTTCATAATGGGCGCAAGCTCTGTCATCAAGCTATCTGGCACATCAAGCCCAAACATTTCCTGATCAATATTTATATTTAAAATCATTGCAGTACAACACCTTATTCATAGACAATGGGGATTATCCTAGAAAAATCAGTTGAGCACAAAAAAGATGTGCGAGATATTGATTTGGATAGCGTAATGAAAAAATGCGTAATCACCTTATTGGTAATAAGCACTTTTTTCATATAGCTAGATGAATCAAGAGCTTGTGCGGAATTTTGTGATTCAATTGGTTTTTCTAGGATCAAATCAGATGCGTGTGCAATAAAACCCTGAACAGCACCCGGAGAAACCATGCTGCTACCGATACACAATGTTCTTGATAAACAACAACTAAAAACCGTACGTGAATTAATTGACTCTTCACGTTTTGTTGATGGCCGATTAAGTGCAGGCGTGACTGCACGCAAAGTCAAAAACAATGAAGAAATCCCGCAGGATTCGCAAACCATCAACCAGCTAAATAATATCGTGATGAATGCTTTGTACAATCATCCCGTCTACCAGGCAGCCGTTTTTCCTCACCGTGTTGCGACGCCATTTTACGCCCGTTACACACCGGGTAAAGCCTACGGCGATCATGTGGATGATCCTGTCATGGGTCCTATGGGTGGTCGTTACCGTACGGATGTATCAACCACTGTTTTTTTATCTGAACCCGGTGAATACGAAGGCGGTGAAACAGTCATACGCACCCAGTTTGGCGATCGCAAAGTAAAACTTGATGCGGGCGATGCCATTACCTACCCTTCTGGCAGTCTGCACCATGTAGCAGAAGTCACCTCGGGAACACGCCTGGTTGCTGTTACCTGGGCCCAGAGCATGATTCGTGAACCTGACAAACGTGAATTACTCTATAACTTACATAAAACCCGGGAGTCTTTACAGAAAAAATACCCGGATGATGAGGAAGTAGTAAAGATTGATCACACCTATATCAACCTGGTGCGTATGTGGACGGAGATTTAAAAAGATTTAGTCCACAAATAAGTTTTCTTTTAAGAATAAAAAAGGCCAGTCATTTGACTGGCCTTTTCAGTATCTAACAGCGTAACTAGAATTAACGCTTAGAACCTTTATCAGCATGTGCAGCATCAACTAGTTGCATGGCTTTATCATTAAATGTCTGACGGTAACCGTCTAATGCATGACCTGCTTCAGGCGTAAAGTAGTTTTTAGCATCGAAGCCATTTTTGTGCTCTTCTTCGATGAATTTTTTCTGCATATCCAGCAGTTCTTTAATTAAAGTAGCTCTATCGCTCATGGCTTCACCTTTTGAAGTCTGTATTAATTCCGGCTGGTCATTCGACCAAAGTGGGCGAATTATAGCCGGAATTGGATTAAATTGCCTCTACCCCAATGGGAATAGACAGCAAAAAGTTTACAAAAGTGGCTTAATAGCCGCCTTTACGAGTACTCTTTGGGCAACCGCCAATTTTCAGACCCTGCTTGGAAGGCATGCCAGGAAACATTTCATACATTTCCTTAGAAGACACCTTACGACCCCAGAGCTTACCCATGGCTTTCATAATGCCACGCTCATTAGGCTCGTTACCACCCAGTGTTTCTTCGCGTACGTATTTAACAACATCCCAGTGCTCCTGGGTTGGCTCAATACCTTCTTCTTTGAAGATTTCTGCCGCAATTTCTTCATTCCAGTCACTGGAGTTTACCAGGTAGCCTTCATCTGTTTTTTCAACTGACATATATATCGCCTCTAA
>JAOUQA010000221.1 GCA_029879605.1 Gammaproteobacteria bacterium | reverse complement strand
CACTAATAATTAGTGATCATCATAAGCAGCATCATCAGCAATAAATTGACCCGTAAGATTATCGAACCTCCAGCCTGCACCCACTGCAGCCCCTGTCATACCCAGGGCACCCGTTGTTGAAATCACCAGGCCATTCAATTCAGTAATTGGATTGGTTGGCAAGGCATCCTTCTTGAGGTATGGACCGTATTTAAACACCGTGTCTTTTGTTGTACAGGACTGACCGGCACTGTTTGTATAACGCGTCATCTGATCAATAAATGCCTGAACAGTATCAACCGCACCGGTTCCCGCGGTACCACCACCGGGACAGGTTGCACCAGCCGCAGCTGTACCACTCGGATAAGATCCATGCTGCTGGTAATACAAATCAATTGCAGCACGCATGTTTGCCAGCGATGAATCCAGCGCCGAGACTTTAGCGTCATCCGTTGAAGACGCAAACTGGGGCACAACAATTGCGGCCAGTATTGCGAGGATAATTACTACAATCAACAATTCAACCAGGGTAAATCCCTGTTGTAATAATGATATCTTATTTTTCATAGTGCTCTCCTGTTGAAATAAGATTAAAAGTTTTCGTCATTAAAATAACCACCAAAAGTGTTAATGCCTACCAGGCAATCAACACCATCAAAAATAATGCAAAGCCGGAAAGAACGAACACAACTCCTGTAAGCACCGGGTGCGTGTACGCCCATGTATCCCAGGTAAGACTCTGGTCGCCACAGGTTTTGTTCATGTACTTCTCTATAGAATGTTCTTTAGATGTGCCGATTCGGATAGAAATTACATTTTTCTCACCCACTGGTTGATTAATTTTCTCATGGATAGAATTCAGCTTTTTCGGAAACAACAGAAACAACAAGCCAAAAGCCAGAAGAAAAATACCAACTATGATAAAAATAGTTTCAGAGTTAGTCATAAGATCACCTGTTTTTCATTCATCATATAATTAAACCGTTTGTACATCGCCTAATGAACAGCCCTGGAAAGTTTAAATATGGGTAATATCAATGAACTTACCAGGATACCTACAACCAGGCCCATAACCATCAACATGAGTGGTTCTGCAAGCTTGGAGAGGGCCGTCAATTTCTTCGATAGCGCCTGTTCATAATGATCTGCAACACGTGACATGACGCGAGGTAAATTACCGGCCTCCTCACCTGTTGCAATCATCTGTTGGACCAGTGCCGGCATGAACGGAGCATTTTTAAAAGAACTTGAAATACCCGCACCTTCATTTACCTCTTTTGAAACACCCTGAATAAAAGCACGGTAAATACTGTTTTTTACTACATCCTTGCATGACTCCAGCGTGTCAGTAACACTTACACCATGACCCAGTGACAGACTCATGACACGTAGAGACTGCACCAGGTATAACTGAATAAACACATCCTTAAGAACAGGTGCCTTGAGTTTGACCCTGTCGACCAGCAATATTCCCTGTGGTGTTTTTAGCAGGTAGACCAACAAGGCGGCAATAGCAGACAATGACACAATCAACACAAGCCAGTGATTGATAAAAACATCACTCACCATCATCAGCACCTTGGTCGACATTGGCAGCTGATCATGTATCTGGCTGAACATATCTGTAAATTTTGGAAAAACAACCACCAGCACAAACACAACAACCGCCAGTGAAAAAAACATCAGGAATGCAGGGTAGGAAAAAGCCGAGCTTATCGTGCTTTTTAACCGGGCACTTTTTTCATCCATATTAAGCAATTCCTGCAACACCTCGTGCATGAAGCCACCATTTTCAGACGCCAGGATCAAATTAACATAGGTCGTAGAAAACACATCCGGATACTGGGACAGGGCATAAGAAAATGTTTTGCCTTCGGATATATTTTTTAAAATACCGTCGAGCATTTTTTTAAACACAGGGCTTTCGACCTGGTTACGAATACCTTCAAGCGCACTATGTAATGACACACCTGTTTCGAGCAACAATGCGAGCTGTTCAGTAAAGAACGTTCTGTCATCAGCAGTGACTGTACGCCCATACTCCAATAGAGAATTTATACTGTCGACATTAAATGAAAATGAAGCAGAATCATTATTGGTGTTATCAGCATTTGTATTCAGGTTAATTGCCATCAGTTTCTCAATTATTGATTACACGCATAATTTCTTCGATTGTAGTTTCTCCATTTCTTGCATGAAGCAAACCATCATCGAATAGTGTTTCAACTTTATTTTGCTGTAGATAATTAGATAACTGGTCACGACTTGGACACGACACAATCAGCTTTTGCAGCTCATCAGTTGCTTTAATCACTTCATGAATAGCCATTCGACCCTTGTAGCCAGAGTCATAACACTCAGAACATCCACGACCTTTGGAAAGACGAATATCAGACTCACTATTCCAGTGATATCTTTCAGCCAGCTCAGGTGGTGCCAGGTAACTGGTTTTACAGGCCGGGCAAATACACCTAACCAGTCGTTGTGCAACCACACCAATCAGGGCAGATGAAAGCATAAATGGTTCGACACCCATATCAAGCAAACGCGTAATGGCACCGACACTGTCATTGGTATGCAAGGTAGATAAAACCAGGTGGCCTGTCAGTGCTGCCTGCACTGCTATCTCGGCAGTTTCACGTTCACGAATCTCACCAACCATAATGATGTCAGGATCCTGCCGAAGTACATGCTTGAGAACTTTTGCAAAACTCAGGTCAATTTTGTCACGCACTTCATTCTGATTAATAATATCAAGCTGGTATTCAACAGGATCTTCGATTGTGACAATATTCTTTTCTATGCTGTTCAGGTAATTAAGTGCAGCGTAAAGACTTGTGGTTTTACCACTTCCGGTAGGACCAGTAACCAGTATCAGTCCGTAACTTCTTGTCAACAGGTCCTTGAATGAATGTAAATTCGAATCAGAAAAGCCGAGTTTTTCGACATCGAGAATTGACTGGTTCTTATCAAGCACCCTGAGTACGACTTTTTCACCGTATAGTCCAGGCAGTGAACTAAAACGTAAATCAACCGAGCGCCCCTGGGTATGCACCTGGATTCGACCATCCTGGGGCAGACGACGCTCAGAGATATCAAGGTTAGCCATAACTTTCAAACGAGAAACCAGGGCGGGATGTAATTCAACTCGCGGCGTGAGTATCTCGTACAGAATGCCATCAATACGGAAGCGCACACGTGACTTTGTGCGTGAAGGCTCTATGTGTATATCACTGGCTCCATCAAACACAGCACGTTGAATGATTGAGTTGATCATATTAATAACGGGACTACCAGCGGCCATCTCATCGATAGCTTCATAGTCACTTGAAACAGTACTTTCGACTACTTCAAAATCGTCATCAACGTCATCGAGTAGATTACTGGAAAAATCATCAGCACCATAAACATCATTAATGACTTCCAGGATATTTTCAGATTGAGCAATAACCGGGCGAACATTACATCGGACTCGATCTTTAATTTCATCAAGTACTGGAAAATCCTGTGGATCAGAAGTTGCCAGGAATAGCGTATCCCTGACACGAAACAAGGGAAGAACTTTAAGTCTTTGTAACAGCGTTTTATCAAATGAAGACAGGATCTGCGAATCATGCAAAGCCGTGGTTAACTTAATATATGGTATGCCAAGCTGAAGCGATAGACAGCCCATCATGTCTTTTTCAGCAACCCATCCTTTTTCTACCAGCAATCGTCCCATGCGGCGATTGAGTTTTTTCTGTAAATCAATAGCATCGTCGACCTGTTTCTCCGTAACAAATCCTTTTTCAACCAGTATATCGCCAAGACGTTTTTTTTCTGATGGCGGTACGATATTCTTTGAAACGTCTCTACCATCTGGATTTACTATTTGTATAGTATTAAGCAGATTAGTAATAAGGAATATTTTTTTGATGTGCTCCTCAACCTGGGCAAGCTTAATCCAGCCACCAATCTTTAATAATTCATCATGCGCATCAAGAAACATTTCCAGTGCATGACTGTTAATTCTTTGCACCATCACCATATCAACCACAATATGGGTTTCGCGACTATCAATGCAGTCATCAATCGCAGATTTAAGCTGATCAATTGAATTAAGCTCGAGCAGATCACCTTTCGGTGAAAGATAAGTCATTAAGCCAATTCTGCTTTTAACTACCTCTGAAGGGTATGTTTCGTCCATTACTATCATGTTCTATTCTCCAGGAACTCGATAAATGAACAGGGCCTGGCAAGACCATAACCCTGGCCATAATCAATATTAAGTTCAGCTAGTGCCATTTTTATTTCATCTGTTTCGACATATTCAGCAATGGTTTGTAGATTCATGACATGGCCAACCTGGTTAATTGCATCAACCATAGTGCGTGACACAGGATCATTAATGATTTCACGAACA
>JAOUQA010000012.1 GCA_029879605.1 Gammaproteobacteria bacterium | reverse complement strand
CAGGATCTGCGTTCAGCCATGTGTCTTGTTATCGAAGACATGGGTATAGAAACTGAAGTACATCACCACGAAGTAGCGACTGCTGGCCAGTGTGAAATTGGTGTTGCATTCAATACTCTGGTTAAGAAAGCTGACGAAGTACAGAAGCTGAAATATGCTATTCACAATGTAGCTCATGCCTATGGCAAAACTGCCACATTCATGCCTAAACCTCTGGTAGGTGATAATGGTAACGGCATGCACGTGCATCAGTCACTATCTAAAGATGGCGTTAACCTGTTCACGGGTGATTTATACGGCGGCCTGTCTGAAACAGCTCTGTATTACATCGGTGGTATTATCAAACATGCTAAAGCACTGAATGCGTTCACTAATCCTGCTACGAATTCTTACAAGCGTCTGGTACCCGGTTTCGAAGCACCTGTTATGCTGGCATATTCTGCACGTAACCGTTCAGCTTCTATCCGTATTCCTTTCGTTAGCAACCCTAAAGCACGTCGTGTTGAAGTTCGCTTCCCAGACAATGCTGCTAACCCTTACCTGGCCTTTGCAGCTATGTTAATGGCGGGTCTTGATGGTATTGAAAACAAGATTCACCCTGGTGATGCGATGGATAAGAACCTGTATGATTTACCTCCAGAAGAAGAAAAAGCCATTCCACAGGTCTGTTTCTCACTGGATCAGGCATTGAATGCACTGGATGCAGACCGTGAGTTCCTGACAAAAGGTGGCGTATTCACAGATGACCAGATTTCTGCATACATTCATCTGAAAGGTGAAGAAGTTGCACGTTCACGTCTGGCTGTTCATCCAGTTGAATTTGATATGTACTACAGCGTTTAAAACTGTTTCACTATCAATATATAAAAACGCCCCGCTTGACGGGGCGTTTTTTATTATTGCGTATCCCTGAAAAGCACACTAAGCTTCCGGTATGCGACAATATTTATTGATTGTACTTTGCCTGTTCTTTACCAGTTCCTACGCAGAACTTTATAAATGGATAGATGAAACTGGTGAAACTGTTTATTCCGATGAACCACCTAATGATAAAGCAGAACCTTTAGTTCCCCCTCCAATTTCAACAACACCCGCTGTCAAATATACTCCTAAAGCGAAACCTGAAATTGAAGAAGAACTTAAAGAAACTAGCTATAGTGTTTTTAAAATCGCCTCACCGACTACAAATCAAATTCTTGAAGATAATACCGGCAATATCACTGTCAATTTTAAAATATCACCCGCACTGGATATTAAACAGGGTCATACCATTTCATTATTACTGGATAATCAGAAAAAAATAGAAGGTGGAACAAGTTCATCGCTGGTACTTAAAAATATTGACCGTGGTACACACTCGCTTCAAGCCCTTATTAAAAATAAACAACGAAAAACTCTCAAAAAAAGCCAGGTTGTCACTATTCATATGCGACGAATATCAGCTTTACATAAAAAAGCACCATAGCGCTAATCTAGCACCACTTTTAAATATCACTTGCATTATTGCACCATAATGGTGCAGACTTTATAGTCTATACCAGCATTGGTGCAGACTTTAAATCTATCGTAATGCTTTATTTATATATGATATAGATTGATTAAATAACTTATTGTTTTTAAAAGATTTATTATTTCAATTTAATAATTTTCTAAATAACCGTCTTTATTAGTGTGATTGGTTTGTTTTTTGCAGGTGAATAACTATGTCTGATGCCATCATACAAACTGACCATTCTCTTAGCACTATTCTGGATAACCTCAGTACAGCAGTTATTCTGCTAAATGACGATCTTAATATCCAGTTTATTAACCCGGCCTGTGAGAACCTGTTTCAAATCAGTTTTAAACGTGCATATCACAAAAATCTGGACGACATCTTTTATATTAATGACCAGTTTAACCTGCGTCTGAAGCATAGCCTGGAAACTGAACACCCTTTTGCTGAACATGAAATCACCATTGATAGCCTGTTCAGTGGCAAACTAACTGTTAATTACACGGTTACACCTCTACTTCACACAGGTAGTAAATCATACCTGTTAATCGAGTTTACCCATCTCGATCGTCATTTAAGGATTACCCGGGAAGAAAAATTAATTAATGAACAGAATGCAACAAAAAACCTGATTCGTGGCATGGCTCATGAAATAAAAAACCCACTGGGTGGCTTAAGAGGTGCAGCACAACTGCTTGAACGTGAATTACCAGATAAAAATCTTAAAGAATATACACAAATTATTATTGGTGAAGCTGATCGTTTACAAAATCTTGTCGATCGTATGTTAGGGCCAAAAATTGTTCCACAAAAACAGGACATTAACATTCACCAGGTACTTGAACATGTACGTCAGCTTGTTCTTGCTGAATGCTCAGAAGGCATTCATTTCAATCTTGATTATGACCCTAGCCTGCCTTACTTTTCAGCGGATCCTGATTTACTTATTCAGGCTGTTTTAAATATTACTCGCAATGCTATCGCTGCCTTAGATAATAATGGCGAGATAACTTTCAAAACTCGTCCAGTTCGCCATTTTACTATTGGGCATAAACATCATCGACTGGTTTTACAAATTGACATTATGGATAATGGACATGGCATCGATGATGAACTCATTGAACAAATTTTTTATCCCATGGTTACCGGACGTGCTGATGGAACGGGGCTTGGTTTATCCATAGCACAATCTCTTATCAATCAACATGATGGTCTGATTGAATGTATCAGTCAGCCAGGAAATACTATTTTTACTATTTATTTACCCCTGGAGTTAAATGATGCCTGATCAACATATATGGATCGTTGATGATGATCCCTCTATTCGCTGGGTACTTGAAAAAGCACTTAAACAGGCTGATCTTCTGGTTTCCAGTTTTGAAACTGCTGATGCCGCACTGAATGCTCTCAATCACTCTTTACCTGACGCAATCATAACTGATGTCCGTATGCCAGGAATGAATGGACTCGACTTCCTTGAATTATTAAGTAAACAGTTTAAAAATATTCCCGTAATTATCATGACCGCCCATTCTGATCTTGACAGTGCAGTATCGGCATACCAGGGTGGAGCATTTGAATACCTGCCAAAACCGTTTGATATTGATGAAGCTGTCGATCTAGCCAGGCGCGCCTGCGATAAAGGTCAAATATCATCTATATCTTTAAATCAAAAACTTTCTGATGATTCTCCAGAAATAATTGGCGAAGCACCTGCCATGCAAGAGGTTTTTCGTGCTATTGGTCGTCTATCTAAATCAAATATCACAGTATTAATCAACGGTGAATCAGGTACAGGCAAGGAACTTGTCGCTCATGCACTACATAAACATAGCCCTAGAGCAGACAAACCTTTTATTGCAATTAATACTGCTGCCATACCCAAAGACCTGCTTGAATCTGAGCTTTTTGGTCATGAACGAGGGGCATTTACTGGTGCCACGTCACAACGATGTGGACGCTTCGAGCAGGCTGATGGTGGTACTTTATTTCTGGATGAAATTGGTGATATGCCAGCGGATTTACAAACTCGGCTGCTGCGAGTGTTAGCCGATGGTCAGTTTTATCGTGTTGGTGGTCATACTCCTGTCAATGCAGATGTACGCATCATTACTGCAACGCATCAAAATCTTAAAGAACGTGTAAAGCAGGGCTTATTTCGTGAAGATTTATTTCATCGTCTGAATGTTATTCGCATTCAACTGCCCTCACTTCGTGATCGAAAAGAAGACATACCTGCTCTCATGAAACTATTTTTACTTAGGGCAGCAAATGAAATTTCAGTCGAACCAAAACAGTTACTACCTGAAGTAGAAAACTATTTATCAAATCTTGACTGGCCTGGCAATGTCAGGCAGCTTGAAAACACATGTCGATGGCTAACTGTAATGGCCTCTACACGAGACATTCATATGTCAGATTTACCACCAGAACTTGAACCTGAAAATGTAGACATTCAATCTAAATTTCATGCTAACTGGGAATCAGCTTTACACCAATGGGCTGATAAACAGCTATTAACAGGTAAAATAGATTTGCTCAGTGATGCCATGCCTAAATTCGAGCGAATTATGATTGAATCTGCCCTTGCTAAAACAGGGGGGAAACGTCAGGAAGCCGCAAAATTACTTGGCTGGGGAAGAAATACTCTGACTCGAAAAATAAAAGAACTTGGCATGGAATAACATAATCTTATTTACATTAAAAATAAAATCTAAATGCCCGCTGTAAAGCGGGCATTTAATTTTAAATCTGCCTGCAAATCGTAAAGGCCGTATTTAACGTAGTATTATCATAGGCAGAAGCCGCTGCATTCATCATATCTCCTGTCGTACCATTACCATCATCCATCTGAATATCTAAGATTTCGGCATCCTTACCTTCAACTCGATCCATGCAAACGACTGTACCACTTGCTATCGCTGTAGTTCCACCTGCCTGTGCATCTTCGACTCCAATCACTCCACCAAATGGATTTAATGGGCTTGTATTACCTGCTCCATTCACAAGCCCGGCAAAACGTAAATGTTCCCAGACAAGTCGAGATTCATCTGTTGCAGTAACAGAATTCCATGCGCCTTCTATAACACCATCACCTGGTGTACCTCCTGCAGGAGCTGTACCACCCCATCGCGCCACAGCATTTGGATCATCACCAGGTAATGCACCATAACGATCAAGATAAGAATAAATAGCCGCACCAATACCATTGTAATCATTAACAGTACGTTTTATTTCGGCGTTATTCATCATTTCCTGACCCTTTAATACACCACCTAATAGCAGGCCTATAATTACTAGCACAATAGCTATTTCAATCAGGGTAAAACCTGTTTGCTGCTTTTTCATTCTTACTATCTCCGTAAAAGTTTATCTGTTTTAACTGAAGCAAAAATTATTTTTGGCTTTGTTCATTTAAATTTCATTTAATTATTTTTATAGCAGATGCATTTAGCTTTTGTTAAATTTCCATGATCTTTTTCCTTTCTATGTTGCTGAAAAATAAGTATTTATTACCACATTCATTCTATGTGTTTAGTAAATTTATTTTTCTTTCCCTACTATTTATATTACAACTTGCCTGCTGCAAGTAATTTCGCATATAAAATATTGGGTGATATCCATATAACAATATCATCAAAAACATTACCTGTTTCTATCGGCAAACTCGAAATAAAATTAACATCACCAGGCATTGCGTAAGCAGTTGTACACCCACTAGCAACTACTATTCCATCACTATTTTCTATTTCATTTGCACTTGCAATACTTGACCATCTTTTACCCATAGAAAATATTACAGCAACAGCTTTATCAGTTAAAACTGTTCCACATGTACTATCTGTACAAATTTGTAAATCAGGATTTAATATTATTAACGGATCCTGGAAGATAAACTTTAGTTCTCCACTAATCGTAAAATCTGGCCCATTTACTGGATTACCTGCTGCTATATCGTCAGCAGCACTACTTGTAGTTACACTATACCTGTATGGATTACCCCAGGGATCAACCAGCAAATTATCGCAATTTACATTACCACTTATTCCTAATGTTGCCGCAGGAATAAATCCCATTGAATTATTATTACAAATCTCACCAGTTCTGCTTTCCATTCCCGCATCAGCAGGTAATGATGGACATGGCAATCTTCCATTTGCAACTGCAAATCCTAATATTGCCTGTTCAATATTTTTTAGTTCTTCAATAACTTTTTTAAGGTTATTCGTATCTCTCTGTGATCCTAATGGCATTATCGCAGCACTTATCAACAAACCAATTATCACCATAACAATTGCGACTTCGATAAGACTAAATCCTTTACATATTTTATAAGTGTTTTTTAATTGATTCATTGACAATTACTCACAATCATATTTTCATCAATACAGAATAATATGTCATTTACCATTGCAGGATTTGTTATAAATGATTCATAAACTGTATCTCCATTTATATTATCTGCTTCAAGGTAATTAGCTAAATTATTTTTTGCTTCTGCATCTGGATTTGTCGTTCTTTGCTGGCTATTTAATCGTTCAGACGAATATATAACCACAGCTACATATGGGCCATTGCCATCAACTGTTAAGCAATTTGCACATGTTCCCATGACAGGTGTTGGAGCAGCTGCCGCAGTTGAAAAATCCTGCGCAACACCATAAAAAAAATGGTCTTTCCAGTTTTCCCAAATACGTCTTTCAACACTATTATATGTTCCTGCAGCATCTGTATTAAAATTTTGACAATGTGTGTAGGCTATATTTGTGCCTGTATAATCATTTTCTAGCAAATAACGCCCACCACTATTACCAGTTACTGACAAACTATTATTTATATCCAGTGGATTTCCGACATCTACAGGAAACCGGCCAAGGAGATTCCCCGATACTGTATCTTCTATATACTGCTGACTATCTCGATAATCTACTAAGGCTAAAGGCGCTGGCCATGGCAATCGAAAATCATTACCCCCACTACCACCAAGAATACAAGTATTGTATGTTGCATCACATGCAGCACGACAAACATTCCTTCTTGGACATGCATTACGACAATCATTTCTGTCACGATTACATATATTTCTATTTGTACCAGCTGCGATACAGGCATCTCTTGCATCATTGCATAAGACTCTGCAGTTATCACATTGATTGTAACAACTTGTTCTATCTGCAGCACACTGTGTCATACAGGCATTATCACAACCTGCTGGAGGGCTGGAATTATTTAGCCCATACTCTGCCAGGCATTCAGCAAGCTCTCTGGTTGTATTTATCATCAAATCATCAAAACTAGTAAATAGACCAAAACTTGATCTTTTCTTGATCTCATCAAATATTTCCTGTTGACTAATAGTTATAAAACGATCATTAAATTCATCGTCATTGGTTCTCTCAGCTACGATAAAATCGTCTATTGCATCACTGACAGCAGTAACACTTGTATTATCTATCCCGTTAAACACTTCTAAAAACTGTGTCGCATCATAGTCGTTACCGCATTGAGTACTAGCTATATAATTTCTGTTTTGAGTCTGTATCTCTCTACCAGGAGCAATAATGACTGCAACAATTCGGTCATCCGGGTTTGATCCCTTTATTAAATTTCCAGATTTATCATATAACCGGAATGCCCCTTTACTATCATCATTAATCATTTCACTCCGGGTTAAACCCGCAGCGTTATTTAATCTTGCACGATCAACTGGACCAATATCTTTATACTCCCCAGACACTGCATACCATAAACAATTACCTGATCCATCTTTTAATGCCTGGATACCCATTTTTTTCCATGGAAGCCGCCCTAACCTGTTCTCATACTGGCTTCCACAACTAATTGATGACTGACCTTCAGTTGCTGTACCGTCATCGGGACATGGCAAATAACCCATTAAGCCAGCCTTTGGCTCAGCTGTTGTTGTCTGTGTATCGTAATAAGTCACCGCATATGCAATCAGTGCTTCACGTGCTTCAGCTAATGAAGCCGTGGTTATATCCTCATTCTTTACCTTGCTTTTATTTGATGAAATATTACTTACTACTACAACACTACCGACCATAAGCAAAGTTACAAAAAAAAGCAGTAATGCTGCTCCTCGTTGTTTTTTCATGCTTTTTCTATTTTTTTCAACAGACACTAATTACATATTCCTTAGTCTTTAATAACAAATCGACTACTAAAACTTTAATGGAATGACTGCAAGAATCAAAAGCACATCATAAATACAATTCCAGCAATATACCTTTATATTTCTATTTATCCTGGTAAGTTTCCTTTACCTTGTTATTTTCTGATAACCATACCTGGCCAGGCTTTATTTTAATTTTCCTGTTATTTACTTTAATCGGTATCTCATATTCTGACTTTACCTGTTTAGTATTTACACTTATCTGATTATTTATTCTGCTTGATTTTAAAGTATTACTTTTATTTACCCAGACCACTACTTCACCATTACTTTTCTTAACCATTCCTTTAACTTTAACTTTCTTACTGATATTTGCTTTGCTGTATTTAAATTTATTATCTTTAGATCTATAGGCATTAGATGACCTTTTTGCATCAAGCTGCTGTCGCTCGAAAGGCGTTGTAAACAAGGTCTTTAACTTATCAACACCTTCATAACCATTGGCATTACTGGTCGCTATATAACTTAAAAATGAAATCAGGCATGTAAAAAGCATCTTCATTATATCTTATGCTCCTTTATCCTTCATTGTGTACCAGTTTAATGTGCATTTGGCGATGAAATTTCGGTCATTCTTTTCCATAACAAGATTATTTGTATTTTTTTTAACCCGGCTAATCTCACAACTATTTATGTCAAACAATCCCTTTGCCTTCCTATCCAGGTCATCTGTTATTGTATATAAATCACCCTCGTGCAATAAATGCATCTCAAGATCCATCGTTGATTTATATATACCTATATCTTTATACTTTTGTGCCAGGGACTGATCATTAGAAACCGCCTGGGAACTAATCTTATATTTAACATACGGTATCCCTCTTTTTTCTGTCGTACTTTCTATAGTAGAAATCCAGTTTAGCCTTCTTTCTACACCATCTATTCCAAGTTCTTTTAGCTTTATAAATCTGCCCTTAAAGATCTCTATCCTTTTTCGACTATTTACTGCTTCATCAAACTTTTTCTTTATGTTTTCATAACTTTTTTCTACTACTGCTTTTTCATAATCCTTATCTTTGTAATACAAATTCGTTATACCAACTATTATTACTGAGCAAATTATTATAATCATAAATACTTTAATATCTCGTGCTACCAGGCCAATTAATGACATATTCATGCTGATCCTCCTTTCATTAAAATCTCGATCTCGAACATGCCATTCTCTATATCCTTAGATAAAGTTATGTTGCCTATGTTACTTTCATTTTCTATCTCTTTTTCTGGCCTCAAGTCCATGCCCATTTTTATAATATTTACGTCTTCAATTACCGAATCATTTTTTAGTACTGAAAACATTTTTTCTATTTTCTCAACCGCTGATTTCTTATCAACTGATGCACCACGTATAAACCCTGTTACTATTGCCTTGTGCTTTATCTGCTCAGAATCGCCATACCGGATTGTATCTATCTTTTTTTTATCTCCTCTCTTAAATTTACTCCAGCCATTACCCTGCGTTCTTTTCCAGCTAACTCTTGTAATAGATACATTTCTCATGCCTATGCTGGCTAACACTCGACTAAGTTCATTCATGAAACTCTGTGGCGCAATCATCTTTAAATCAGATACACGCTCATAAAATAATACTGATGACATCATTGCCCTGGACCTTTTTAACTCAGGCTCAAGTTTCTGTAATTGTTTCTTATATGCGCTTTCCATTGCTTCCGCTTTATGCTTTAGTACAATTGACTCTTTACTTAAAGCAATACCATTAGTTATGTATGTCATGCTCATAACTGTCGAGATAACAATTACCGCCATACCTGAATATCTAATTCCTTTTTCAATTATCTTTTGGTAAAAGTATTTAAACAGGGGCTTCGGCCCGTAATGAGAGCTTGTAAAACGTTCATCTCTACAAATACTTGAAAATAATCCACTGCAGAATTGGCTATTTATGCCTCCAACATTAAATAATTTCTCCAGCTCCGCTACTCTATGAAAGTGATATGTAACAAGAGGCGTATTTTCGCACCTGTTTTCTATCTCACTTATCTCACTTTCATCACACATTAGATGCACATCGACTTTTTCATCAAATCCTATTAACTTCTGATTCGTTAAATATCTTAATGACTGCTCTATTTCCTCAAAAACACAATCTTCAAAATTCGTCTCATATAGATTGATACTAGCTGATCTACTATTTTTGAAGTTTCCATTCTTAAAATATGTCTGCCTTATATTGCTTGGAACCTGACGAGATACTATAAGAACATTACCTACATCAAGTCTGATTTTTTCTATAAATCGATTTGTAATCAACGGCAATGTCCAGATTCCTGCAACAGCAACTTTCTCCTGCTCAATAATACTTATCCATGGACTAAATAATGACGGGTTTGTAAGTATGCTCAGAAATACAATATCATCTCTACGGCCAGCATTTTCTCTATCAATCAATTTATAATAAATGTAATCCTTACTATTTCTGCTAACTCTTTCTGCTCGACGTTTCATTATCGATTTTCTGTCTGCACTTCCTACATGAGGAATCGAGTCAAACTCGAAGCTTTCTTCAATTAGATCTATAAGTATTTTTGTAGATGAATTATCTGTAGCACATATATAGTTTCTAAATTCTTTCAGCCCTTCATCATCAGGCGTAAATGCATAACTCGCTATGAATTCTTTTTTATCCCAGTGATAAACTGTCATTCTATAACCGGAATAATAAAATACTCGCTCCATCTTAATTGCCCATTATTTTTGTTAATGAATCATAAACTGGACCCATTACTGACATCATTATCCATCCCATCACACCGCCCAGAATGACGGTTAATACAGGTGTAATCGCCGACTCTAATTTCCCTATCATCTCGTTCACTTCACGATTATAAAAATAACTAATATTCAACAATGCCTTGTCTAATGCGCCGGTGTTTTCTCCTACTTTTAACATTCTTATTACCAAAGGGGGATATATACTCGCACTTCTAAAGCTATCACTAATAAGATCCCCTTCTTCAATCTGTGTTCTCGCATCTACTATTGACTTAGATAAAACAACATTACTTACCAGGTCTTCACTTATCTTTAGCGAATCAAGCACAGTGAGTCCAGAGTTGTACATCATTGCAAAGTAGTTTGCGAATCTTGAAAGATTAATTTTCAACATTAACGGTCCAAACAGCCAGAATCTTAACTTCAACTTATCAATACTGTATCTCAGCCTGGCTTTTTTTCTTGCCAGATTAATTATCACTATATACATTACTACTGGCAATCCAAAAACAAGATACCAGTTATTTACCATAAAGGTAGACACCCATATTAATGCTTCAGTATGAAAAGGTATTTCGCCACCAACATCTTTTATAAATGGAATTAACTTAGGGATTACGGCGATCATCAGAAACGTCACTACAGCAATCACAACGATTGATACAATAGCCGGGTATATCATTATTTTTTTAGTATCGGCAATTAGTTCGTCATGCCATTTCAATGTTTCTGCAAGATCTCTTAAAACATCTGGCAATCTACCACTTTCTTCACCTACTCTAACTAGAGTGACATAAATCGTATCAAAGATATCCGGGAAACTACTTAATGCTTGTGAAAATGTTTTGCCCCCTTCTATTTCACTAATAATTGATGACAAAACTTCTACCATTCGACTATCTGATAATGATTCTTTAAGATCTGACAAGCCATCTAGTATTGACACACCAGCTCTTGTAAGCTGTTCCATCTGAAAGGTAAAATTAATCAGCTCTTTTCTATTAACTGACTTTTTCTTAAATAATAAGATTGTTTCTTTCTGTTCTTTATAATTAATTAAATCAAGCCCCATACCGATTATCTTTTGTTCAAGCTCAAGTGAATGCTCCGCATTTATGGAATCAGTCTTGACTCTTCCTGCGGAATCCATAGCTTTATACTTATATGCTTTGGCCATATTACAACCTGTCAGTCAGATCAATTACACGGCTAACTTCATCAAGGGTAGTAACTCCTTCTAACACCCTTCTTATCGCATCATCAGCTAGTGTTTTATATCCATTCTCTTTTAATCTTTTTTTAATGCCCCCGGTTGACGCATTGTTTACTATCATTTCATCAAGCTCGTCATCGAATTTTAGTATTTCAATAATTGCTACACGCCCTTTGTAACCAGTCTCTTCACACTCACTACAGCCTTTTGACTCAAAAACTGTCGCTTCAACATCTTTATCAATACCAAGTAATTTCTTCTCAATATCATCCGCCTGTCTTAATACTTTGCATTTTTCACACAGCGTTCTAACTAGCCTTTGACCAATTATGCCAATAATATTTCCATTCATGATTTCAGGCTGTATACCAATATCCAGCAATCTGGGGATTGCACCTACCGCAGAATTTGTATGCAAGGTCGAAAACACCTGATGACCTGTCATTGCAGCTCTAAAAGACATTTCAGCTGTATCACTATCCCTAATCTCGCCAACAAGTATTATGTCTGGATCCTGTCTCATCAGTGATCGTATCCCATTTGCGAAATCCATCCTGACTACTTCATTTATAGATGTCTGCCTTACTAAATCCATTGGATACTCCACTGGATCTTCTAAGGTCATAATATTTACTTCTATAGACTTTACATAATTAATCATTGAGTAAAGCGTTGTTGTTTTCCCGCTTCCAGTAGGCCCTGTAACCAGAATAATACCTTCGGGTCTTGCCATTATTATTTTAAGTTGTTCCAGGGATTCTTCATGCAAGCCTAATTCATCCAGGGCCACAATTCCTTTTGCACGATTTAGAACTCTTAAAACAATATTTTCTCCATGTGTCGTAGGTTGAGCCGATACTCGAAAATCAATAGTCTGACCACGTATTTGCAAACTAATCCTCCCATCCTGTGGCGCTCTTGTTTCTGCTATATTCATTTTCGAAATAACTTTTAAGCGAACAACGATTGCGGACCAGTAACCTTTGTGCAGACTCCTTATCTGTCTTAATACCCCATCAACCCTATATCTTAATCTCAAGAAACTTTCTTCTGGCTCAAAATGTATATCCGAAGCACCTCTCTTTACAGCATCAGCTAATATCGCATCTACCAATCGTATTAACGGCTGACTATATTGATCACCATCTGCCTCCAGGCTCTTATAATCAATTTCTCCGGTTTCTATCTCATGTAAAATTCCATCAACAGATAACTCATAACCATAAAACTTATCTATCGCATAACCGATTTCGCTATCACCTGCCAATAATGGATATATTTCTATTCTTGACCCTACAACTGTTTTAATTCTATCTATTACTAAAAGATTAAAAACATCCGTCATTGCGACAGTCAGTCTATTTTCATTTTTTATATAGCTAATAGGGACTATATTAAATTTGCTTGCAATATCCTTTGGGATTAATCTTATCGCCTCCTCATCTGGAACGGTCTTACTTAAATCAACGCTTTCTTTACCAAGTATATCGGCAAGCGCATCACGCAATACCGGTTCAGATATAAATCCCAATGCTACCAGTGCCTCTCCTAATGGCATTGATGATTCTCTTTGCTCTCGTAAAGCAATATTTACCTGGTCATCTGTTATTAATCCTTTTGCAACAAGCTCTTCACCAAGCCTCTTTTTCCTTGCTCTTAACGCTGAACCAATATCTTTAACAGTCTCATTCATTGTGTTTTTTCAATCACACTTAGTCTTTTTAATACATCTTCCTTCGAGAAATTACTCTCTCTCTCAGAAGCTAAATCCAGACTTAACCTGTAAAACTCCTTTGCCTCATTCTGTTTATTTAAATGATCAAGACTAATAGCAAGATTAAACGCATAGTCTGGATTTACCCTGTCTCTTGACCAGGCATTAAAGAATTCTTTCTGTGCATCAGCCCACTTCTTTTGACCTGCATAAATTGTCGCCAGGGAAAAATACAAATGGCCTGCACTCGGCTGCTGTTTTATAAGAAGCTTTAATCTACTCTCATCATGCGAATCACTGTTATTATTTACTAAGCCAGTTAATCCCGAATGTGCGATACTATCTTTAGGATTCAAATACAAAATTACCTTATATATATCACTTGCTAACTCAATATCCTTATTCTTAATTGCGATAGCTGCCAGGCCAAGTAGTGCGTCTCTATTATCTGGCTCACTTATAATCACCTGTTCATACATATCCCTTGATTTTGAATATTTCCCTATTTGAAATAAATCATATGCTTTTACAATATTACTTTCTATCGGATCAGTTTTTATTTCATGTTTTATCATTATCTTCTTTTTAAAATCTTGCTCTCCTCTTTTACTTACTACTTTCTTGCTTACTGATCTTTTACTAACCGGCGCTGAATTACTAACCTCTTCTACTTTTCTATCTATAACGCTATTTTCCGTTAACCTCTCCACCACTTTATTTTTCTCAGCAATGCCCTTACCTGGATCACTACCTAATTCATTAGTGCTTTGCATTGCTTTTATATCAACTATATCTCCAGTCATAATTACCAACTGGTAGCCATAAAACATTATTAATATCAACAATCCGAATGCTGTAAATAAATATAATCTCTTTCTATATTTCGCTTTTTTGCTTACTGATCTATTATTGCTTTTATTTATTAATTCTCTTAAAGCGTCACTATCCTGCACATAATAATCTTTCTTCTTTTTGTTTTGCTCTATGTCTAAATTATTACCTATCTTTTTACTTTCTTTTAACTCAACAAGCACTTCATTATCAGCTTCTATTTTTAAGTCATATCCATCATCTTTTCCCTGCTCTATCTCATT
>JAOUQA010000011.1 GCA_029879605.1 Gammaproteobacteria bacterium | reverse complement strand
TTAGTCAACTTTATTGTCAACCCCCCAGTATATGAGGTAGTAAACGATGGAAGCCGTAGTTAATGGTCAAACAATTCAGCTAAGTGAAGCGGGATGGCTGGAAAACTTAGATGAATGGAGCGAAGAGTTAGCCGCTGAAATTGCCAAGAATGAAAAGATTGGCGAGTTAACAGAAGAGCATTGGGATATCATCAACACTGCTCGTGATTACTTCACTGAAAATGGTATGGTATGTGAACCACGAGCATTTTCTAAAATTATGAAACAGAAATATGGCAAGGATCGTAGTGATCAGAAGTACATATATTCTTTATTTCCAACCGGTCTGATTAAATGTGCAAATAAAATTGCAGGTTTACCACGACCCAAAGGTTGTAGCTAAGATTTATTTCTAACTTTGCTGGTTAGTTTTTCGAGGGGAGCCCGATGGCTCCCCTTTTTTATGCATAAATATATGTGATCTATATGCAATCGAGTATCAAATAGTTAACTATAATAAATTGATGTTAAGAGTAACGTATTGATTAGCTTAGTAGTTTATTAAAGATAAAATAAACATATTGTTACAATACAGGTTTTATTTTTATATTAATAATTTGAATTAGAAGTTACAAGGAGTGCGATATGCATATAGTAATCGGAGTGATCACTGCCATTGCAGGTTTAATATGGGCGCTATATAGTCTGCAGAAAGCCGGCGTAGATCTGAACTCGTTTAATCCTTTTGCCTGGGCCAGGCGTAGAAGGTGGGAGAATAAGCTAGGCATTAAACCAATTCATAGTTTAAAAGACACAATGGAAGCTGCTGCGTTACTTGTAGTATCAGTTGTAACCTGTGAAGGTGAAATCACACGTGATACAAAAATGGATTTGATAAAGATATTTGAAGATGATTTTGGAATTAGTAATGGCAAAGCTAATGAGCTTTTTACATCGTCAGCATTTATGTTAAAAGATGTAATGAATATGCAGTTAGAAGTAAAGCATGTGTTAGCACCTACTAAAGATGATTTTGAGCAAAGTCATATAATAAAGTTGCTTGAAATGATGGAGAAAGCCGGAAATCTGGAGAATGAGGCTTCCAGTCAACAGCAGTTAATTATTGAAGCTGTTGAGAAAGAGTTTGATTTCAAAAGCGAGAAACCTAAAAACTGGTAGTAAAATATTTCTTAGTTCAAAACATAGATGAGCTATTGATTTAAAAAATTGTTAGTGTAGTGATAAGTCTAGTTAGCTGAATCAAGTTGTTCCCAGCGTTCAAATGCTGATGCCAGTTCTTTTTCAGCTTCTTCGAATCGTTTAGTTGTAGATGTGATAGTGTCTTTATCATTCTGATAAAAGTTTGCATTACTCATCATTGCCTGTAACTGATCAATCTCTTGTTCTAGTAGTTCTATTTTCTGAGGCAGGCTATCAAGTTCGCGTTGATCCTTGTAACTAAGTTTTTTAGTAACTAATTTTTTTGGTTCAGGATTTTTTGATTTGATACTTGCTGTTTTGTTAGATGGGATTTGAGACTGTTTTTGTCTAATCCAGTCATCATAACCACCAACATAATCATTTACTGTTGCAATGCCTTCGAAAACCAGTGTGCTGGTAACTACATTGTTGAGGAATGCACGGTCATGACTTACAAGCAATAGTGTTCCCTGGTAGTCGAGTAAAAGTTCTTCAAGTAGTTCGAGTGTTTCTACATCAAGATCATTGGTAGGTTCATCCATTACCAGCATATTAAAAGGCCGTGAAAATAGCCTGGCAAGCATAAGACGATTACGTTCTCCGCCTGATAAAGTGCTAACTGGAGAATTGGCGCGGTCAGGCGCAAAAAGGAAATCACTTAAGTAACTCATGACATGCTTGGAACGCCCATTGATTTCGATCTTGTCAGTCCCTTCTGCAAGGTTATCACGAACTGATTTATTTAAATCTAGTGATGACCGATGCTGATCAAAATAGGCTATATCCAGCTTAGTGCCTGTTTTAACAGTGCCACTGTCAGGTTGCAACTGGCCTAGTAATAACTGAATTAATGTTGATTTACCAACGCCATTAGGACCAATAATGCCTATACGATCACCGCGTAAAATTGTAGTACTCAAATTTTTAACAATGGGGAGTTGATCATAACTGTAGCTTATATTATCCACTTCGATAACAATTTTACCTGAACGCTCCTGCTCAGATAATTGCATTTTTACCGTGCCAGATCGTTCACGGCGTTGCATGCGTTCTTCTCGTAAAGCTTTTAATGCACGTACGCGCCCTTCATTGCGGGTTCGACGTGCTTTAATGCCCTGTCTGATCCAGACTTCTTCCTGGGCTAGCTTTTTGTCGAACAGGGCGTTTTCTCTGGCTTCTGATTCTAGTGCCTGCTGTTTACGCTCCAGGTAAGTATCATAATTGCCGGGCCATGAAGTAAGCTGACCCCGATCGAGTTCTACAATGCGCGTGGCTAAATTTCTGAGGAAAGAACGATCATGGGTAACAAATAACAGGCTTCCATTCCAGCTTAGTAAAAAATCCTCAAGCCAGTTAATGGATTCAATGTCCAGATGGTTTGTTGGCTCATCCAGTAGGAGTAGGTCTGGCTGAGTAACCAGTGCCCGAGCAAGTAATACACGGCGTTTCATGCCACCGGATTGGGAAGAAAAAGCGTCATCAGCTGAGAGTTGTAATAAGGATAATGTAGTATCAATTTGCTGGCCAATTGCCCAGCCATCTATAGCTTCTAGTTCATGCTGTATTCGATCCAGTTTAGCCATGGCCTGGTCACTGTAATTTTCTGCAAGTTCGAGACTGGCATGGTGATATCGTGTTAGTAGATCACCTGCCTGATCAAGGCCAGAGGCGACCACATCATAAATTGAGCCAGAAAGATCAGCTGGTACATCCTGGGTAAGATATGCGACCTTAAGTCCTTGCTGTCGTTCAAAAACGCCATTGTCAGCTTTAATAAGACCTGCAATGAGTTTCATCAGGGTAGACTTACCTTCACCATTGCGGCCTAATAGACACAGGCGTTCATTTTTTTCAATCTGGAGATTGATAGAATGAAGCAGGTTTGGCCCTCCGAAGCCAAGGGAAATATCTCGCAGTGTAAGCAAAGCCATGTCGTTATCTCACAATAGGTTGGAGATATTTTAACAGACTGTGAGATTGAGTTTTATATTAATCATAGGTAAGAGCACTATGACTGAAGATATAATTTTAAGTATTATTGAGTCACCAGGCCATCCACGGCTATCTTCTTTATATAAGGAGCTGGGGTTCAGGGAAATACAGGTTACATCAATGAGAAAAGCCATGGCTGCCGTGAAGAATTATAAGCCAGCATTTATAGTTGCTGAATTTTTTTATGGCTATGGTAATAATTATGCCGGTGTGAATGTCAGTAATCTGGATGTATTGCTATCCAGCCTGGTAAAATTTTCTCCAGATACTAAGACGATTGTTTTTGTACAAAAAGATGAAATGGAATATGTTGAAAAGCTGCATAAGTTATATCCATTACATGCAGCATTTCTGCATAATACCCCAGAACATGTTATAGCTGATGCATTAAAATAATGTCTGAAAATTTATTTTCAAATATACCAGCCAGTTTGCCTGATGAGATCTTTGAAACAATTGTTAAGTCTGAGTATGTGCATATAGAGAGAATAGTATCTAAAGGACACAAGACAGTTGAAAATAAATGGTATGATCAGGAGAAAAATGAGTGGGTCTTATTAATAAAAGGCTCTGCTCAGATTAGTTTTGATCAGGGAATGGCGGTAGTTTTAAAGCCGGGGGATTATATGAATATACCTGCTCATAAAAAGCATAGAGTTGACTGGACAGATAATGATGTAGAGACAATCTGGTTAGCGGTTCATTATTAAAGTTTTCATAGCTGTGATAGTTGTTTTGGTAGCGGCTACATTTTGATCATTTTGGTATTCTCGTAAGCACTGTATACATAGACAGTCATCGAACTGTTGTTGTAGATGCTGTCTTAGATGTTCCGACAGGTTTGCTGCAGCGCATTGGCATAAATTAATTGAACCACATTTGCATTCGAAGGCTTTATTGCAGCGGGGACAGAATTTAGTTTCATGTTGTGCCATTACTGATCCTTGAATTAATGAATCAGCGATAATAAGGAAGTTAAAAAGCTATCTTGACGCGAGATTCATTGAATAAATGGTACACTCAGGTTCGGACTTAAGCTATAAGCTAATACCGTTGCGCGACAGTCCCGGATTCTCACCGAGTTCACTGATGCAGTACCAGTGTTGATACAATAAAAGTTAAGGGAAGGAAAAGCAACTGAAATTTTAAGTTAAAACTCAGGCATCCATGCCATCACCAAAGGTTTTTCGTTTATCAATATTTAAACTGTGCTATTTAGTTTTTAGAGTTATCAGTTCTCAGAATATTAGAAAATAATTTAATAAATAATGTGTTTGTAAATTGATAAAGTTAATCACATATTCATTAATAGAAAAATAGCAGTTAAGGCGGCAGCGATTAACAATGAATGAGGTAGAGAATACTGAAACGTCAGCTTTGTTTTCATGGCTAAAATAAAGCACGAGTTATGCCATAGTTAAAGATTTAATACTATCAATAAGTTACTGGATACAGACAAAGGAGAATTGCTACCAGTCATTGCATAATGCACTACAGGAAATGCAATTTGCTACTTATCCTGCCAGGATTGAAGTTTTCGCCAAAGGGTAGATTTGTTAATGCCAAGCATAGATGCAGTCTGCTCCCGATTATTATTACAGCGCTGAAGGATTTTCATAATATATCGTTTTTCAAGTTCTTCAAGGCTGGGAGTATCTGCATCAATTGCATCTCCTGATTGGGTATTAAACAGATTCTGATCAATATGTAATTCTTCTGTGTCAGCAAGTGCAATTGTCCGTTCAACAAGATTGCGAAGTTCGCGTATATTACCTGGCCATGAATAGCTTTTGAGTTGAGTTATAGATGACTCATCAAAGCCAGTAACATTTCGCCCATAACGGTTAGAAAATTCTTTAACAAAAAAATCAAGCAAGGGTTGTATATCATCAATTCTGGAACGTAATGGCGGCATAGTAATGGATACCACGTTGAGCCTATGATATAGATCATGGCGAAAATGCCCTTCTTTAATCATTTGCTCAATATTACGATTGGTGGCGGCAACAAAGCGTACATCAATATTAATAGGTTGAATGCCACCAACGCGAGTAATTTGTTGAGCCTGGACAGCACGCATTAATTTCATTTGCATTGCATCTGAAATATTACAAATTTCATCAAGAAAAACTGTTCCACCACTAGCAACTTCCAGTAAGCCGGACTTGTTGTGGCTGGCGCCTGTGAAGGCGCCTTTTTCGTGGCCAAATAATTCTGTTTCGAGAAGAGTATCGGTTAAGGATCCACAGTCTATAACAATAAAAGGCTGGTCAGAAAACTGGCTGTGATTATGTATAGCATGAGCAACCAGTTCTTTGCCGGTACCAGATTCACCTTCAATAATTACGTTACAGCGGATGTCTGAAATTTTATCAATAACTGAAAATATTTTTGATATGGCTTCAGATTCGCCAATCATACCAAATTGTTGTTGCTGATCAGCCATTCTTGGCTGGGCATTTTTCTGCTGTTTGCGATTAGCAGCAATTTTTAGGGTCTCATCAATTTGTTCAAAAAGCGCATCCATGTCAAAAGGTTTTTTAATAAAGTCAGTAGCGCCGAGACGAAGCGCCTTAATGGCATTATCTTCTGTTGAAAAGCCGGTAATCATAATCACAGGTAATTCAATATCAACATGACGTATGTGCTCAAGAAGTTCAAGGCCAGACATGGTGGGCATGCTCAAATCAGTAATAACAAGATTGCTTCCATGGTTGCGAATATCGTCGAGGGCTTTTTCAGGCTCACGAAAAATTAGTATTTCATAGTCTGTATCGCGACTAAATCGACGAAATAGATCACCCGCTGTTGCATCATCGTCGATAAAATGAATTTTTAATTTAGTTGCCATAGTAAGTAAGAGATGTAATTAATAATGTAGTTTTAGCATATATATTTCAGATACTAGTAAATTAATATATAAAAATACCAACTTTAAAATAGGTATTGATTGTTATACTGAAATCAGGCGTCATTTTTACTGTGTTTTATCGGTAGTAGTAATATAGCATCAACGCCACCCTGGGTATTATTTTCTAGTTTTAGCTGACCATGGTGATACTGGACAATGCCAAGGCTGATAGACAAACCTAAACCACTGCCTTCACCAATCTTCTTGGTGGTAAAAAAGGGATCAAAAATTTTCTCCTGCTCGTCCTGCTTAAGGCCAGTGCCCTGATCAGAGACTATTACCATTAGTTGATTATCATTAAGTTTATCGGCTGTAATTTCAACAATTTGGTGCGGCTGGCTGGCTTGAATGGCATTCATTAGTAAATTAAGCAGAACCTGCTGTAGTTGTTGATAGTCACCTTCAATTTCTAGTGTGGGGCAATTGACTAGTGATGTTTGAACTGCATGCTTGGTTGCTTCAGGTTCTATGAGAAGCAATGTTTCTTCAATCCATTCTCTGACATTAAAAAGTATGTATTCAGGTGGTACCTGTCGGGCAAAATTGAGTATGCCCTTAACAATTCGGCTGGCTCTTAATGTTTCGTTGCGTAAACCATTGATGTCATCCCTGGTTTCTTTATCGTCTTCACGGATTGAGCGTTCAATAAGTTTACAATATGAAAGAATGTTATTAAGAGGATTGTTAATTTCATGACCGATGCCTGCAGCCATTTCGCCAATACTTGCCAGTTTTGCATTTTGTAACATCATGTTTTGTGCACGATCACGTTCCTGTTCAGTTAATTCCAGGGTTCTAACCAGGTAGTTAAATGATCGATTAAGTTCTTTTAGTTCCGTGGCATTTATATTGGCCTGCTGAATGGTAAACTGTTCGCCATCAGCGTAGTGAGTTAGCATTTGTGAAAAACGACTGATAGGTTCAGCAATGTGTTTGGCACCAAGGTTTGCGAGTAGCAAACTGATTACCAGTGCTACAAAAGCAAAAGCAAATAAACCAAAACGAATTCTCTGGAATGGTTCATTAAATACGCTTTCATCCAGTTGTAAAATAATCATCCAGCTTATAAGTTGATTTTTATAAGGGTAAAACTCCTGAAAAAAATAGTTCTGGTTGGTGGCGTTATCTTGAGCTATGCCAAAACGTTTTTTAAGCATAAGTTGCCAGAGATTATCCGGAATGGTGCTAAAAACCTTGTTATCAGCAGAGCTGGGTATGCTGAATTTGATATGTCGATGATCACTGTACAGGATCATGCCATTACGTAATAAATTATCAGGATTGAGTTCAGCAATGATAATCTGGCTATTATTTCTAAAAGAGTTGGTTTCGAGAATATTATCCATTTGATTGCCAAGTGTTCTGGCAGTTAGAAAACCTATAACTTCATTAGTGTCATTTGCGATTGGTACAATCGAATTTAGTAAAGAAAGTTCCTGACCCTGGGCATAATCTCGCTGGCTTAGTGGTAACTGGGCATAGGAGACCTGGTAGGGTTTGAGTTGACGCATCCAGCTTAGAAACTCGTTTTCAACCAGCTCCTCTTCGGCAAATGGAAAATCCTCCATGCTTTCAAACAGGGCAGGCAGGTGTTTGCCGAAGCGTATTTTAACCAGTGTATTACCGTCGATATCCAGTACTCGGACAGTATCGAGACCAGGTACTGAATGTTGAAAACCAGCTAAAAATCGGTTGAGTTTATCAACTTCCTCAAAATAATTAGCGTGAAGATCACTTTCTGCAGCAGCCTGGAGGACAGGGTAGAAATTTTTGATTGCAGGAGAGGTTGCTAGTGAAAGGACTATCTTATTAACATAGTTTTGTCGAAATTCGAGCTCTGAAATAATATTTTTAATCGTGGTTTGTATTTCACTTTCAACATTTTTATGATGTAAGCGTTCGCTATAAGCAGTGATGGCAAAAATCAGTGCTGTTAAAGGAATAATTGTGGCCAGTGAGACCCAGAGAAAAATGCTGCTTTTTAATCGCATAACGTAGGATAATACATGCTTTGGTAATAATTTGAGAAGGCAGATGAAATATTGTTGGGCTAACTGGGTTTTTATAGTAGTTTTGGCGGTTCTGTCTTTGTCCAGCCTGTTAAGTGGCTGCGGCAAGACGGGAGATCTTTACTTGCCAGATAAAGAAACAGAACAGACTAAATAGGCTTCCGGGATTCAAACATGGATTATTTTAATTATAAAAATGGTCATTTATATGCTGAAGAGGTGAATTTGACCGAGGTTGCTGCCGAGTATGGTACGCCCGCTTATGTCTATTCCCGGGCAACGCTGGAAAGGCACTGGCATGCCTTTGATCAGGCATTAGGCGATCATCCTCATCTTGTGTGTTATGCCGTTAAAGCGAATTCGAGTCTGGCCGTACTCAATATTCTGGCAAAACTGGGTTCTGGGTTTGATATTGTTTCTGTAGGTGAGCTGGAACGTGTTTTGAGAGCCGGTGGGGATGCCAGGAAAGTTGTTTTCTCAGGGGTTGGCAAACGAGTCGATGAAATCCAGCGAGCGCTGGAAGTGGGGATACGTTGTTTTAATGTCGAATCAGAAGCCGAGCTGGAGCTTCTGAACCAGCTGGCTGGAGATCAGGGTGTGAGAGCGCCTGTGTCATTGCGTGTTAATCCGGATGTTGATGCCCAGACCCATCCTTATATATCTACAGGTCTGAAAGAGAATAAATTTGGTATTGCTCATGATCAGGCCGTGGCCGTGTTTTTAAAGGCTGCTGATATGGACAATATTGATATTAAAGGCATCGATTGCCATATTGGATCACAGTTAACTCAGGTTGAGCCGTTTGTGGATGCCTTAACCAGGGTGCTGGAACTGATGGATGAGCTGGAGACGAAGGGCGTGGAGATTAGTCACCTGGACCTGGGTGGAGGCCTGGGGATACGTTATCAGAATGAAAGCCCGCCCAGCCCTGCTGAGCAGGCAACGGCGCTGGTACAAAAATTACAGGGCAGGAATGTTGAAGTTATTATTGAGCCTGGTCGTGCAATAGCGGGAAATGCGGGTGTGTTGCTTACCGAGGTTCTATATTTGAAACATACTGACTATAAGAATTTTGCCATTATTGATGCTGCCATGAATGATTTGATGCGCCCGGCTTTATATGATGCCTGGCAGGAAATTATTCCGCTGCAATTGAGAGATGACAAAACTCGTATTTATGACCTTGTTGGGCCTGTCTGTGAAACAGGTGATTTTTTAGGTAAGGACAGACCCTTAAGTTTGCAGCAGGGTGATATTCTGGCAGTACGATCCAGTGGTGCTTATGGGTTTAGCATGAGTTCGAATTACAATACACGGCCAAGAGCCGTGGAGTTAATGGTTGATGGAGATAAATGCTATATAGTACGACAGCGTGAAACGCTGGAATTGCTATTGTCTGGTGAGCAGGTGTTACCAGATCACTGATGCCACTGTATGGTCTGTGAGATCAGTGTTATAAAAGTATTAAATATTCAGTTATTTAATAATTCAGCTATATTCATTTATCAAATGTGTCTTACCCTTCGTAGTCATATAACGACAGGTCAGGATATGGTGTCATGACATTTCATGTCTAATGTTTCAAAATAACATGAAGAAGTAAGTAAATAACGTTGTAAGTCATTGTTTTAAAGTATATATAGTGTTGTATGGGTTGGCGTAATCTTTGCAAGAATAGTTGCATTAATGTCGAGGGGTCATAAATGAAATTTTTGTTGAAGATATTTTTGTCAGTAGTTGTTTTTATGTTTTCACTTTCTGTCGGGGCTGAAAGTACCCAGCCTCCAGTTGAAGATGATGTAAAACAGGAGCAGGCAGAAATGGATGAGAAAAAAGCTTCAAAAGATAAGAAAGCTACAAAAGATAAGAAAAAGGGAGAGGAAGAAGAGCCGGATTGCGAATAATTAATTAAAAAAGATTAATTACCTGAAATAAACCAAAAGAGGAATATACATGAATATATTAAAAACAGCAGTTTCATCAATTATGGTTTTAGGAATTACAGTAATGCCAGTTCAGGCTGGTGATCTAAAGGTTAAAATTACTAAAGATATTGCCAGTGTAACGGTTAAGCATAACGGTAAAAATGTAACCATTCAGCGTATTCAGGATAATAAGAATACAGTTATTCCTGCTTTTGCAAAAACTTCACGTGACTGTCCACCCTTTTGTATCAATCCAATTAAACTGGCTCCAGGTGTAGAAACACTGGGTGAAGTTGAGGTACTGGATTACCTGAAAAAAATGTCAGATGGGGATAGCTCTATTCTGGTTGTAGATTCAAGGACGCCAGACTGGGTAAAACGTGGCACTATACCTGGTGCTGTTAGTATTCCATGGACAAAGCTGAATCCTGCCAAAGGTGCGGACCCTCTGACTATGACAGATATCATTGTTAACAACTTCGGTGCAAAAGAAACAGGTCAGGAACTGGTTTTTGATTATAGCAATGCAAAAACACTGGTGATGTTCTGTAATGGTATGTGGTGTGGCCAGTCGCCAAATAACATCCGAAATCTTTTAAAACTAAATTATCCAGCAGATAAAATTAAATGGTATCGCGGTGGTATGCAGAACTGGGAAAACCTGGGGTTAACAACAGTAAAATAAAATTTTTCTGTTAATTTAAAGACGCCCTCATAATAGAGGGCGTTTTATTTTATATGCTTTTTAGTTTCTGTTTTTTAATTAAATAATGTTCTGATTTCTGTTTTTCAATGTGTCGGTAGATAGTTCGTTCACTAACGCCCAGTAGTTGAGCTGCTTTGGTGCGATGACCATTGCATTGATCAAGTGCAGTAATAACCTGCTCTGTTGATAATCTGCTGGTTCGAGTTGCATCATGAGTTAATGGTTTTGTTTTAATTTGATCAGCCATTGATGTGTTAAGCAGTCCGTTTGGATTTTCAAAAATAATATCATCGGGTGAGATTGTTTTGCTGCCCGCCATAATGACTGAGCGTTCAATCAGGTTGCGTAACTCTCTAATATTTCCTGGGTAATTATAACTTAATAACTTTTCTATCACGTCTGGCGAAAGCGGTAGTTGATTGTCGCTATCGCTTATTGTGCTGAGGAAGAATTCTGCCAGGTCAGGTATATCTGCTTTGCGGTCTCTTAATGGGGGCACAGTAACCGGAAAAGCGTTAAGCCTATAGTACAGGTCCTGGCGAAAACTTCTGTCCTTAAGCATCTCCTGTGGGTCACGGTTGGTTGCGGCAATTATCCGGACATCAACATTTATATATTTCGTGCCGCCGATGCGCCTGATAGTGCCGGTTTCAAGTACACGTAATAATTTTGTTTGTAAATTTAATGGTAGTTCACCAATTTCATCAATAAATAATGTGCCATGATTTGCTGCTTCAAATAAACCCATTTTAGTTTTGTCAGCCCCGGTAAAAGCACCTTTTTCATAGCCAAACAGTTCGCTTTCTATCAGGTTTTCTCCCAGGGCTCCACAGTCAACAACAATGAAAGGAGAAAGACTACGTTCTGAATGTTGGTGGATATAGCGTGCAGCACAGTCTTTGCCAACCCCGCTTTCTCCCAGTAAAAACACAGTGGAGTGAGTTGGTGCGACCCGGTATAAAATGCTGACCATGCGTAATGTAGCTGTGGAGCAGCCGAGAAGTATCTGGTCCTTATTATTAGTTTGAGGTAGCGGGTGTATGGTTTCTCCCATGTAAAGTACATTGCCCTCGTTGTCATGAATGGGTGCCGCGGAGATCTGTACATGTTCATCATGCCCATGGGTAGAGTGAATATGCATGACATTGGTTGGTTTGCCGGTTTTGATAATTTCCTCAAGTGGACAGTGTTCCCCATTCTGGCTGCAGGGATGGTCTATGCGGTGAGAAACGTTGTAACAGTATTTGCCAACAATATCTTCATTGCCGACCTGGTAATGATTTTTGTATTGCTGATTACAGGACACAATTTGGAAATTACGGTCAATAATTACAAATGGATCAGGAAATAAGTCAATAATTGCTTCGCAACTGGGTTTAATTGGAGTCTGGGTAGAAATACAACTCATCTTAGATGCACCTGTCATGACATAACATGACAAAATCATGTGCCCGGGACTGTAGGAAGTCAACGTATGTTCAGGTAAGCTTATGAAAATTTCGGCTTTTTATTGATAATCATCATATGCAACTAAATTTTTCAAAAATGCACGGTCTGGGCAATGATTTTGTCGTAATAGATGGGATTAACCAGGCTGTTGATCTGGCTCAGGATCAGATACGTTATATTGCGGATCGTCGATTTGGTATCGGCTGTGACCAGGTGTTGCTGGTAGAAAAGCCTCAATCTGAGAATGCGGAGTTCCATTATCGTATTTTTAATGCAGATGGAGGTGAGGTTGAGCAGTGTGGCAATGGCGCCCGTTGCTTTGCCCGTTTTGTGTCTGATAAAGGCCTGACTGACAGTCAGCAGATCCCGGTTGAAACAGCGGCAGGTTTAATTATTTTACAGCTCGAAGCCGACGGGCAGGTGACAGTAAATATGGGCATCCCACAACTGGCACCAGGAAGCTTGCCTTTTGAAGCTGATAAACAGGCGAATAGCTATCAACTTGAGGTTGAGGGCAAAATTTATGACATTGCAGCTGTGTCAATGGGTAACCCTCATGCAGTACTCAGGGTTGATGATGTAACAAGGGCTCCAGTTGAGACACTAGGGCCGCTGATAGAGTCTCACCAGCGGTTTCCAAAGAGAGTGAATGTCGGCTTTATGCAGATAATAGATAAAAGCAATATTCGTCTCAGGGTGTATGAACGAGGCGCGGGAGAGACACTGGCTTGTGGAACGGGCGCCTGTGCCGCTATGGTAGCTGGTAATATCCAGGGCTGGCTTGGTAATCAGGTAACTGTAAGATTATCTGCCGGAAACCTTGAGATTAGCTGGCAAGGCGGTGATAATCCTTTGTATATGACAGGCTCTGCAACCCATGTATTTGAAGGACGAATTGAACTGTGACAAATCAGGCACAAGCACACGATAATACTCAGTTAGTTGATGAAGACCAGGTTAATGAATATCTGAAATCCCACCCGGATTTTTTTATAAAAAATTCAGCCTTACTGGCAGATCTGAAAATAGCCCATGAATCAGGTACAGCAATATCATTGATTGAGAGACAGTTGAGCGTTCTTAGAGAAAAAAACAGGCATCTTGAAAGCAGGTTAAAGGATTTGATGAGTGCTGCTCGTAGTAATCAGCGACTTAATGACAGTTTGCAGCAACTGGCTATCAATTTATTTATCACTGATAGCCTGGATGATGTTATTGCTACAGTTGTAGAAGAGTTAAAAAATAAACTGGAAACTGATTTTATATCAATCCGGTTTATTACAGGCGACAGTAAAAAAATAAAGCAACAGCCAGAGCGATATATTAGTCAGAAGAGTAAAGAGCTTGGCCTGTTTAGCAAATTGTTAGAAGATAAACAGATTCAGTGTGGTCGCTTAAGTGAAGAACAGGTTAGTTTTCTTTTTTCAGAAGATGCTGCCGAAGTAGAGTCAGGCGCTGTCATTCCATTAGCTGACACAGAAGTGTTTGGCCTTCTGGCTTTAGGCGGTCGTGATGCCCAGCGTTATCATCCAGGTATGGGCACTGAATATTTGCAGAAACTGGCAGAGCTGGTAAGTGCGGTTATAAAGCGTTTTCTGGATTAATGTTTGATTCGGATTTACAGGCTTTTTATCAGTACCTCATATCCGAGAAGCGTTATTCAGAGCATACCTTATCGAACTATCGTCGTGACATTCTAAGGTTTAGAGAATACTGTGAATCCCAGCAAGTGCATTCCTGGGATACGATCGATAATCAGCATGTCAGGCAATTTGCTTCCCAGTCATATCGCCAGGGTCTGTCCGGTAAAAGTATACAACGTCAGCTTTCATCATTGAGAAGTCTGTTTAAATTTCTTCTAAAACATAAAAAAATATCAGCCAACCCTGCGCTTGGAATAACGGCGCCAAAAACACAGCGAAAACTACCGGAAGTGTTGAGTCCTGATGATTTAAATCATTTATTAATGCTCGATGAAAATGATCCTCTTGCGGTCAGGGATATGGCAATGATGGAGCTATTGTACGGTTGCGGATTACGTTTATCTGAATTAACCAGCTTGAATAAAAACCAGATTGATTGGCAAAACAAAACATTGCTCGTTATTGGTAAAGGACGAAAACACCGTTTAATCCCCTTTGGTAAAAAAGCATGCCGGGCTTTGGAAAACTGGATGAAAATCAGGCTCTCTATTGCAAAAGAAAATGAGGATGCGGTTTTTGTTAGCAAGAGAGGTTGTCGTATCAGTAGCAGTAGTGTGCAGCAACGTTTAAAAAAATGGGGCCTTGAAAAAGGCCTTGATAGACAGTTGTATCCTCATTTAATGCGC
>JAOUQA010000220.1 GCA_029879605.1 Gammaproteobacteria bacterium | reverse complement strand
AGAAAATACATTCTCAGAAAACATTGTCATCAGTACAAGGCTGAATGTGTATAGATAAGTTGCCGTAGATTTTTTCATTAGGTATATCTCTTATATTTATGTAATGGTGTTTTATTTTAATAGATGACAGTCGGGTTGCGGGTCATAGCGACAGCGACGATATAGCTAAAGCATAGCAGGGAAGCTAACCAGGCTATAATTTTAATATTTTTTGTTGTGCCATAATTGAGTGCAACCATACCAAGAGCAATATATATGAATAAAGCCAGAATTTTTGCTGTTAGCCATTGGTCGTAAAGTGGAAATTGGTTTATTTTTATGGCTTGAATAATTGCGCTGATCAATAGCACGGTGTCGATTACTGGTGCCAGTATTTTTACCCATTTTTCTCTCAGTAGATCTGAATCTGTGATCATCCATATCCCGCGGATGATAAAAAAGGCTAGTGTGAGAATAACGCAGGATACATGGATGTACTTAAACAGCATTGGTTATGAAGTTCTCGCTTATATCATTCGCCTGTAAAGCTGATGGCTAACGAATAATGAGGCGGTAAGTAATATGACTGCACCTGCCTGATGAGTAGCGGCCAGGGCGACTGGAACGACTAGCAATAGAGTGGATATGCCGAGCGTGATCTGTAGTACTAGCGCAGCAAGTAACAGGTTGATGCTCAGACGAGCCGTTGGTTTCAGTTCAAGTTTTCTCGACTTGGCCCAGAACACGGGAATGAGCAGGAAGAGTGTTGTCGCCAGTACTCTGTGGTCAAATTGAACGGTAATAATGTTTTCAAAAAAATTGTGCCAGATTGGTGTGAGTGTAAACAGTCCATCAGGTATCAACTTACCATTCATTAACGGGAATGTATTAAATGCAAAACCAGCCCTTGTTCCTGCAACAAAGCCACCAGACATGATAGTTATAAATATAACAATATTAATGAGTACGGAAAGCTGGGCCAGTCTTTTTTGGGGTGTTTGGGCTGGAATAAGTGTTTTCGGTGCCAGCAGATCCATGGCTACCCAAAACATATAGGCATAAATAATGATAGCAAGGCTCAGGTGAGCGGTCAGGCGATACTGGCTGACATGAGGGTCATCAATCAGGCCGCTTTTTACCATATACCAGCCCATCAGGCCCTGTAGACCACCGAGTAGAAACATAAAAAGTAATTTCGGTGTCAGTGATCTATTAATTCTTCCGGTAAAAACAAAAAAAAGAAATGGCAGGAAAAATATAACGCCAATGCCGCGGCCCAGTAATCGATGTGCGTATTCAAACCAGAAAATTGATTTGAAGTCATCCAGTGTCATATGGAAGTTTTTTAACCGGTATTCGGGGTATTGTTGATATAGGCTAAATGTTTCCTGCCATTCAGCAAGGCTCATTGGTGGCAGTATGCCCATAATAGGTGCCCACTGCACCATGGATAGACCGGAGCCAGTGAGCCGGGTTACGCCACCGAGTACTACCATCCCAAAAATGGTGGCACAGCAAATTAGGAGCCAGATTGCGATTAGACGGGGTGAATTAGAGGGAACGGCAGTGTTAGTCATTATGTTTATTGGCTGTTTCAAATTTATGTAGGCGGGCATCGTGGGTTTTGAAGTGATTCAGAAACCAGTTACCGAGTCTTTCGCGCAGTTGCTCTATATTAAGCTCACTACTGATTTCAACATCATCTGTGATATCGCCTATATCATCTAAAAGCCGCTCATGGTCGTCTCTATGGGCTCTGTAGTCATCATAGTTATTTTGTTCCATCCAGCGTTCTTCGAGCGCAAAATGCGAAGATATGCTACCGTAGATATCACCAAGGCAGTTAATGATGCTGTTTTTATCCGTGGAACCCCCTGAAAGTTCATATACCGAGTTAATTAATGCGATAAGTTCCTGATGTTCGTGATCCACGCCAGATATTCCTGTGGAATATTCTTCACGCCATTCAATTAATGTCATTTAGATGCCTCTGTAAGGATCAATTATTTGTTGCTAAAGATCGCTTTTCTGTCTATAAAAAATACGGAGAATTGTAGCATAGCCGTATTCAATACTCTGTATGATACAGGTCACGTAGAGGCAAATTTGTGTTATTGTAAGCTATGTATCTGGCTAATATTAAGTTGATATAGGTCAAGTCCTAATTTAAGGGGATTCTGTAATCTTTCTTCTTAATTGCAGGGCCATGATCTAACACGCTGATGATTTGTGCGGTTATTTAGACAGGTGCCTGAAAAGAGGTATTTTAGACTAAATATAATACGTGCATAATCAGACAATTAATAATTATAACCTAGTGATCTTGAAGGAGATTCAGCATGTCAGAAGATAATAACTTGCCGAAACCAGAGCGGATTCCCTTTTTTCAGCGAATGCTGGATAACCCGTTTCTGTTATTATTTATAGGTGTGGCAATGCCTACGGTTTTCTACACTCTTTGGGGTGTTATGGAAGTCGCAACCCTACCTATCGCTAAATAAGGAGAATCGTATGAGTTCATTTCAGCCCCCTTCAGAGCGGATTTGGTGGAACGTTCCCGTTGGTAAACAAGAAGTAATCTGGATTGGTATTGCGCTGGTCTGGTGTTTGATTATGTTCTTCATGATGCCTTACTGGCATGTCTATGGGAAACAAAACCTTTCAACAGAAGCTTATCAGACCAATGCTGAGAAATATGGTGCCGCCGTAGAGGCCTTTATTGCTGAATATCAGACTGGTGTTGATGAAGCATCTGGTATGCCAATTGTGACACCACCTGCAGGCAGTGATATCTATATGCTGGGTAGGCTCTGGCAGTGGTATCCAATTCTTAATCTGGAAAAAGATGCGAGCTACCGCCTACATTTATCTTCGATGGATTGGCAGCATGGTTTCTCACTTCAGCCTGTAAATATTAACCTGCAAGTTGTTCCAGGTTATGAGATGGTGATTAATGTGTCTCCTGATCAGGCGGGTGAATTTACAGTAGTTTGTAATGAATTTTGTGGCATAGGTCACCATACCATGCTTGGCAAAATCTTCGTGAAGGAGAATTAAGATGGCACAGTTTAGAGTTTGCCCGGATTCGGGCTTTTATTTCGACCGTTCTGCTGAGAGCTTGATGAAAGTTAATGCTGTGGCAGGTGTCGTCTTTCTGCTTGTCGCTGGTATTCTAGCGCTTGGGGTTATCTTGACCCGTTGGCAGGAAGTTCATTTGCTGGAGGCAGATGTTTTTTATCAGGTGTTAACCGCTCATGGTATCAATGCATTGATTTTTTGGGTGATTTTCTTCGAGATGGCGATCCTGTATTTTGCGGGTTCAACATTATTACGTACCCGACTGGCTGCTCCAAGATGGGCATGGGCTGGTTTCGCACTAATGATTATTGGTGCAGTGATGAATAACATTGCAGTACTGCAAGGTAATTCAAGTGTAATGATGACTTCCTATGTGCCAATGCAGGCAGCACCGCATTTCTATCTCGGCCTGATTCTTTTTGCAGTCGGTGCCCTGATTGGTTGCTTCGTCTTCCTGGGAACGCTGGTTATTGCAAAAGATGATAAAACTTATGATGGATCGATTCCATTGGTGGTATTTGGCGCATTGACAGCAGCGATTATTGCTATCTTTACGATTGCTTCGGGTGCGATCATTTTGTTCCCAACATTCCTCTGGTCGATCGGCTATATCAATCATATTGATGCTGAAATGTACCGTATTATCTGGTGGGCATTGGGGCATTCATCGCAGCAGATTAATGTGGCTGCTCATGTGTCTGTCTGGTATCTGATTACAGGTATATTGTTTGGTGCGCGTCCGATGTCTGAAAAAGTCAGTCGTTTTGCCTTCCTGCTTTATATCCTGTTCCTGCAGTTGGCTAGTGCGCACCATATTCTGGTTGATCCAGGTGTTAGCTCGGAATGGAAGATATTTAATACCAGTTATGCAATGTATCTGGCCGTGTTAGCCAGTATGATTCACGGCCTGACCGTTCCTGGCGCAATGGAGGTTGCACAGCGTTCTAAAGGTTTGACCAAAGGCCTGTTCGAGTGGTTACGTAAGGCGCCATGGGGTAATCCTGTCTTTTCAGGTTTCTTCTTTGCGTTGGTGATCTTTGGCTTTATCGGCGGTATTACTGGTGTTGTTATGGGTACTGAGCAGATTAATCTGATCATCCATAATACAATCTATGTGCCTGCACATTTCCACGCAACGGTAGCAGTCGGTACAACCCTGACCTTTATGGCATTGACTTATTTGTTGATTCCAGTGCTGTTCAGACGTGCCCTGTTCCTTCCCTGGATGGCAAAACTGCAGCCTTATGTATTTGCAGGCGGCATGACCATCATGATCCTGTTCTTGCTGGGTGCAGGTACTCTCGGTGTCTCACGTCGTCACTGGGATATGGATTTTACTGGCGCAGCACTGAGCTTTGACTACCCAGGTA
>JAOUQA010000219.1 GCA_029879605.1 Gammaproteobacteria bacterium | reverse complement strand
GACCAGGTAATTCAGCTCTTCCGGTAAAAGAGTAGCTATCAAGTAGTAGGATCATATGATTTAGCTCTCCCAGTGAGAGAATAGCTTTCAGGTAGAGAGATTAGATAATACAGCTCTTTCGATGAGAGAATTTTATCGAGTGGTTCAAGATTTTTGCATGGCATTGCATGCTGTGATTAATCGTTATTAAATCAGTTTCATAAAGTAACCGTTAAATGTCATCACGCATTGTTTACATAAATGGTAAATATTTACCCATTGAACAGGCGCAAGTATCTGTGCTCGACAGGGGGTTCCTGTTCGGTGATGGTGTCTACGAAGTCATACCTGCGTATGGCGGACATTTGTTGCGCTTAGCAGAACATCTGCAACGATTACAGAATAGCCTGGATGCTATTCGTTTAATTAATCCCTTAACACATCAGCAATGGATAGAGATACTTGAAGCCCTGCTGAAAAAAAACCAGGGTCGTGACCAGTCTGTCTATTTACAGGTGACACGTGGCGTTGCACAACAGCGTGATCATTCGTTTCCGGATGAGGTATTGCCTACTGTGTTTGTTATGGTCAATCCCTTGCATGCACAATCAAAAGATGAACTGGCTAAAGGTGTGATGGCAATAACAGTCGATGATAATCGCTGGCGTGCCTGTTATATAAAAGCCACGGCGTTGCTGGCTAATACTCTATTGCGTCAGCAGGCCACCGATGCCGGTGCAGCAGAAGCTATACTTATTCGTGACGGTTATGTTACTGAAGGGGCGGCAAGCAATGTGTTTATTGTCGACAAAAATAGTTTAATTACTCCGCCGATTGGGCCAAACTTACTAACAGGTGTGACCCGTGACCTGGTACTGGAGCAGGCTGATCAAGCCGGGATTACCTGTCAGCAAGCAGATATTAGCGAAGATCAGCTTAATGGTGCAGATGAAATCTGGCTAACCAGTTCCGGTAAAGAAATTCAGCCGGTGATTAGCTTAAATGGGAGCCCTGTTGGAAATGGCCAGGCAGGCCCCATATGGCATACAATGATCGATATATTTCAGCAGTATAAAGACCAGTTACGACAGGGTCATGAGTGATTGAGCGGTTCTGTCAGTGTGAAGATTAATCAGTAAAACGTGATGATTGTTAAACAGGTCAATGGTCATCATCAGCAAGTAAATTAAGGTCCGGCATGAGCGATAACAGCAACGAAGAAGAAACCCTGTTTGAATTTCCCTGTGAATTTCCCATTAAAGCCATGGGACGATCAGGTCCTGAACTGGAATCTGCTGTACTGGATATTATGCATCGACATGTGCCAGACCTGACCGAGGGCTCAGTAAAATTAACTGCCAGCAAGGGTGGGAAATTTACCAGCATCACCGTCACCATCACGGCACAAAGTAAAGCCCACGTTGATGGTATATATCTTGAGCTCACGGCATGTGAGCATGTTCTGTTTGCCATATAACGAATGACGGTAATCGTTCGTCATCTTGGTATGCAGGAATACAGCCAGGTCTGGCAACAGATGACATCGTTCAATCAGCAACGAAATCAGCATACCCGTGATGAGATCTGGTTATTACAACATCCCCCGGTATTTACCCTTGGTCTTAATGGTAAAAAAGAACATGTTATAGATGCAGGCGGTATTCCACTGGTCGAAACTGATCGCGGTGGCCAGGTGACGTATCATGGGCCCGGCCAGTTGATTGCGTATATTTTATTTGATCTCAGGCGAAGAAAAGAAGGTGTGCGTCATATTGTATCCAGGCTGGAACAGTCAGTGATTGATTACCTGGCAGCAAAAAATATTTCTGCAAAAGGACGAAAAGATGCACCAGGTGTTTATGTTGATAATGAAAAAATTGCAGCACTGGGTTTAAGGGTCAGGCAGGGAGGCTGTTATCATGGTTTAAGCCTGAATGTAGATATGGATTTAACACCGTTTGAACAGATAAACCCCTGCGGATTTCCGGGCCTAAAAGTGACCAGTATGGGTAAACTCGGCCTGGAAGAAACTGTCGAGCAGGCGATGCAGGATTATTTATTGTTTTTATGTCGACAGTTTGCGATTGATGAGATAACAGAAATTCATGACTAAAGAAAAAACACAGAACAAGCACCGGGTCATTGCCGGTGAAAAATTACGTGGTGAAGATAAGCTTGCACGTATTCCGGTTAAAGTAAAAAAAACCGAAACATTGTTACGCAAGCCTGACTGGATAAGAGCCAGGTCACCGGCCCACCCGGAAGTAAAACGATTAAAAAAAATATTACGTGAACAGAAGTTGTTTACCGTCTGTGAAGAAGCGGCCTGTCCTAACCTGGGTGAATGTTTTGGTCATGGCACGGCCACCTTTATGATTATGGGTGAAATCTGTACCAGACGTTGTCCCTTCTGTGATGTTGGTCATGGTCGTCCATTGCCGCTGGATGAAAATGAACCTGTTAATCTTGCTGAAACGATCAACGCAATGAAGCTAAAGTATGTCGTGATTACCTCTGTTGATCGGGATGATCTTCGTGATGGTGGCGCCCGGCATTTTGCAGATTGTATAACTAAAACCCGTGAGTTGAATCCAAATATCAAAGTCGAAGTGCTGGTGCCGGACTTTAGAGGCCGGGTAGATGTTGCAGCTGAGATATTAAAACAGTCACCGCCGGATGTGTTTAATCATAACCTGGAAACTGTACCGCGTTTATACAAAGAGGCGAGACCCGGTGCTGACTATAAAGGTTCACTGGAACTGTTGCGGGATTATAAACAGCTCTGTGCCGATGTGCCGACTAAATCAGGCTTAATGCTTGGCCTGGGTGAAGAAAATGAAGAAGTCATCGAAGTTATGCTGGATATGCGTAAACACAATGTTGATATGTTAACCCTGGGTCAATACCTGCAACCCAGTGTGCATCACTTACCTGTAAAACGTTATGTCACACCTGGAGAGTTTGACGAGTTAAAACAGCGCGCCCTGGAAATGGGATTCAAGCAGGTAGCCAGTGGGCCAATGGTAAGATCATCCTATCATGCTGATTTGCAGGTGCAGGGTAAGCTCTAATCCTGCTTGATAAACGGTGCTTCAATTTTGTTCGTGTGATCTATGCTTTCAGGATCAACAGATGCCCAGATGTTTTTCTGATCCAGGGTATCAACTGCGGATAAACGCCTGATAAGAACCTGTGCTTCTTCAATGGAAGTGTTAAATAATTCTGTTATTTCAGGATCAAAGTCTTTACTTTTCTGTGCCTCGATTCTAAACAGTTGCATCTGGTTAAGCAGGTTGTTTAGTATGTGCTGGGTGGCATTTAGCATAGAATCATAAATGCGGGTTGCTTCCAGCTGTTTTTCTTTTTCCAGAAGTTTTCTTGAAGAGTAATCAACATAAATACCAAAGGCTATGACGAGCAATATAATGGTTGACCGCATCCATAGCTCAATAAGGTCACTGGGGATTATTTCAAAATCCGGCTCATGGAAAATAAAATAATCAATGGTTGTATCAGTAAACCAGAGTACAGGTGCGAGAAGAATGGTGACATAAGTATAAAAGTGTTTTTTCATGCTTCGTTATAGGCTGATAATATTATTTTTTTGTTTATGGACGGCTTGATAAGTATTGTATGCTCTAAACCTGTCTTCATTGCAGGTAATGATGAATATACCTGAGTATAGCTTGTATTGGCTATTTATGAGTGAAATCCTCGGTTATAGCCTGGTTAAGAACTAGCCAAGATCAGACCAGACGGCGTATTCATTGCCATTAGTGTCAGCAAAGTGAAAACGACGACCACCAGGAAATGAAAAAACAGGTTTAACAATAGTGCCGTTCGCCATTTCAATTTTACGCTGGGTTGCTTCAAGGTCAGAGCTGTAAAAAACGATCAAAGCGCTGCCATTATCTGTTGTACAGTTTTTATCGATTTTATAAAAACCACCATCGATACCTTCGTTAGAGAAAGCAATATAATCAGGGCCGTAATCGGTGAATTTCCAGGCAAACACGGATTTGAAAAAGTCTTTTGTTTTCTGGATGTTTTTTGAGGGGAATTCGATGTAGTTTATTTTTTCGTGGATGGTCATGGTGGTGTCTTTGTTGTTGGCGTTATAAATAAGTGGTACCGCATTTTTTGTATATGAACTTGCTTGTCTTGTTAGGTGGTTCTTTAAACATAATTAAAGAGGAGGGCCATGCCATATAGGGCTGTAGTAGAATATCCATCGCTCTCCTTTAAACACACGATTAATTTTTCCTTCTGGAGCATTTAACGTGAAATTGAACTCCCAGTTTCCAGAAGAAAGATTTTCGTAACGTTCTCCATTTGATTTAATAACATAAACTCTATCTCTAACATAGGGATGTTCAGGGAAGTTGTTTTCAAGGTCAAAAGGATGTGGTTCAGTTTCGATCTTGAGTTTATTTCCTTCAGGAGAAATAGCATATGAT
>JAOUQA010000218.1 GCA_029879605.1 Gammaproteobacteria bacterium | reverse complement strand
ATGCATCGTGAAGGATGTGAGCTGGCTTTCACCTACCAGAATGAACGATTACGTGAACGCGTAGAGAAATTTGCCGGCGATCTGGACTCTGACATTGTTATTCCCTGTAATGTAGAGGACGATAACGAAATTGAAGCGGTATTTGAGCACCTGGATGATTACTGGGACTCTTTTGATATTATTATCCATTCTATCGCTTATGCCCCTAAAGAACTGCTTGAAGGTGATTATCTCGACAACCTGAACCGTGATGGCTTCAATATGGCTCATGATATCAGCTCATACAGCCTTGCAGCGATCGCCAAGGCTGGCCGCCACATGATGCAGGGGCGCCCGGATGCATCCATTATTACCCTGAGCTATCTCGGAGCGGTACGTACCTTCCCCGGATATAACGTGATGGGCCTTGCCAAAGCCAGCCTGGAAGCCAATGTCCGTTACCTGGCACATAACCTGGGACCGGAAAATATTCGTGTTAACGCCATCTCGGCAGGGCCTATCAAAACCCTTGCTGCAGCGGGTATTGGTGGTTTTAAGAAAATCTTTGATCATGTGGAAAGCAATGCCCCACTCAGACGTAATGTCTCAATTGAGGATGTAGGTAATGTAGGCGCATTCCTGAGCTCGGATCTGGCTCGAGGCATTACAGGTGAAGTACTGTACGTCGATAATGGTTATCACATTGTGGGACTATTAAACGAATAAGATCACATTTAAGGGGAGCCTGGCTCCCCTGTTTTTCAAATTTCAACCTGCTTATTAACTAATCTGCTTCTGTAATATCCCGGTTTCACCCTCGAGGCGACCAATAACTACCGCCGCCACGGAATCACTAAAAACATTCACTGCTGTTCGACACATATCCAGCACTCGATCCACTGCCAGAATCAGACCTACAGCTTCCATCGGCAGACCTATAGCCGCAAGAATAATACTAATTGCCACCAGGCTAGCCGAAGGAATACCTGCAACACCAATAGATGTTAGCAATGCAATCATGACAATCATAAACTGGGTCGCAAAACTTAGCTCAAGCCCATAAGCCTGGGCAATAAACATGGCTGCAACACATTCATACAAAGCTGTTCCATCCATATTCACAGTTGCCCCCAGGGGCAGAGTAAAGCTGCTGACATTATTCGACACCCCTGCCCTTTGTTCAACACAGTCCATAGTAACTGGCAAGGTGGCTGAGGATGAACTGGTCGAAAAGGCCGTGAGTAAAGCTGGTGACATGGCCTGGTAATGCCTGATGGGATTCACCCTGGCCAGAAATTTTAAAATCAGTGGCATTGTCACCAGGAAATGAATTAACAATGCAATCAGTACCGTGAAGAAAAATACGGCTAGTGGCCTGAAAGCATCTATACCCGATGAAGCCACTACTTTTGCCACCAGTGCAAAGACACCCAGTGGCGCAAACTTCATAACCCAGTCGGTGATTTCCATCATCACATCGAGCACACCCTGCCAGAAATTTCTTAATACTGAACCCTGGGGCTCATTGATACGCGTTAAAAAATAACCAAACAGCAAACTGAAGAATATCAACCCCAGCATTTGACCATTAGCAGCAGCTGACACAATATTAACCGGCACCATGCGTAAAAACACATCAACAATATCGCCCACACCCTTGCCCGAAATTTTCTCCAGTGCCTGATCTGTATTTTCAGACAGCCCAATCATTTCTTTTACCGGCTCACCGTCAATAATTCCCGGTGTCGTTAAATTAACAATAATTAATCCTGTCAGAATAGCCAGTAAGCTGGTGGTAGCATAATAGGTCAGTGTTTTACCACCAAGACGTCCCAGCCTGTCACCAGAACCTATACCCATCATGCCGACAATAATGGAAGAAACAATCAAAGGGACAATCAACATTTTCAGTGCATTAAGAAATAAAGACCCGAAAAAGTCATAGAGCTGATAAAAAGTAATACCAAGAAAACCAGCATCGGTGCCGGTTAGAATACCGGCAAGCACTGCCAGCCCAAGTGCAATTAAGATCTGCCAGTGCAGCTGTAATTGCAAAAAGGCTTTAAACATATTAAAGCTCTTCTTTTACAACAATCTCTGATTGCGATTTCAGATAAGATAAAACAGCCATCATTTCCTGCTGGGAAATTTCATTCTCAATTTGCTGTTGAATAGCCGATAAATCTTTTTCATCTGATAAAGTCGATTGCTTAACAGCTGATAACTGAATTACAGCAACATCACCGCTCGATAGATCAATGGACGAAAACTCCGCTTCATTACCGACTGGCTTCATCATCTCAAATGCTGCTTTTAAAATAGCCCGGTCTGTTTCAGTATTATCACGCTTGATAAAACCAGGATTTTTAAACTCATAATGTTTATTTTTTTCAAACGCTGAAAGTGACTTTAATTGCTGAACATCTGCCAGTGCCTGCAGACCCGCTGCCTGGGCTTTTTCTCTGGCCTTCTGAGATTTAAGGGTTGCTATAACTGCAGTTCTTACTTCCTGCAATGTCTTTGGTTTCGGTTTTTTATGTTCGTCGATCCTGATAACTGCAATATGATTTTTGCCCAGTTCAAGTAATTCAGAATTTCTGCTTTCTTTCAAAACAGTACTGGAAAATGCTGCAGTACGTACCGGCTCGTGACTGGCAATACCGGTACCATTAAACTGACTGAAGAACCCTGAATGCTGAACCTTAATATCTAAAGCTTCGGCAGCAGGTAATAAGGTTTCATCATTTTCATAAGCCAGGGTTGCCATCAATTCTGAACGCTCATAAAACAAACTATCGACAGTATTTTGTTTTACCTGGTTAGTCAGTTCCTGCTGCTTGCTTTCAAAGGACTCAGGCTGACCTGCCTTAATATCTTCCAGTCGGATAATATGAAAACCAAAGCCTGTCTGCACAATCTCGCTAACAGTATTTTTCTTTAATTTAAATAAAGCATCTTCGAAAGCTGGTACCATCATGCCTCGGGGCACCCAACCCAGGTCCCCACCCTGCGAGGCAGAACCTTTATCATCAGATTCAGCTTTTGCCAGCATTTCAAATGATTCACCATTTTTTAATTTAGCCAGCAGGGATACAGCTTTGGCCTTTGCATCTGCTTTTTCTGTTTCACTGGCTGTTTCACCAGCTTTCACCAGTATATGTTTTGCCTTACGCTCTTCCTTATCTGAAATAGTAGCCACATATTCATCATAAGCACGACGAACGGCTTCCTCATCGACAGGTATATCATTAACCAGTTGATCAGCTTTTAATTCAATATAGGCAATGCTGACCTGCTCGGAATGCATATAACGGTCTTTATTCTGGTTATAGTACTGCTCGACTTCTTCGTCAGTAACACTGATAGACTCGTGATAGGATGCCTGTTTAATTAATAAATAACTGATATCTCGACTCTGATTCTGTAACGAGTTAACCAGATTCAGGGTAGGCCTGGTTAGAACCGTTGATCGGGTCACTCCCTGCTGTAATTGCTGGGTTAGCAAATCACGTCGCATTAGATACTCAAACTCGGCAACACTCAGACCCTGTGAACGTAATAACTGTTCGTAGGTACTGGCCATAAATTTTCCATCCTGGAGAAAAGGCTCCATGGTTTTGATCCTGTTCGCCAGCATGTCATCAGAAATTCGGTAACCTGATTTAACAGTATTCGTTTCAAGTACCCGGCTGGCCACCAGCTGGTCAATAACCAGTTTCTTAATCTGCTTATCAAATGCAGGACTATCGGGCAACTTACCACCAAACTGGGTTTTCAGGCGCTCACGATGGCGTGCAACTGCTTCATCATACTCCCGTTCGGTTATTTCTGAATCATTCACCATGGCAACATAATTGGTTCATTGCCTCCGGCATATTCCTGTATTCCCCAAAGTGCAAACGGGACCGATATAAACGCAATAATAATCCAGCCCAGTATACCCTTCGCTCTGTCATTAATAGCCTGCAACATCAGTGGAGCATCCTTTGAAAAAATAGTAATAATAATTATGAAGGCGAATAATACTAAACTGCTGGTGGAATCAAAAGCGGGAATGCTGAATATCCAATGAGATAGGCAAAAAAACTCCCTAACAGCCCAAAATAGGCTCATTTGGAACTGTTATCTGATAATCATCATAACTACCGATTGCCCCATCACCCCTGTTTTCGATCCCACAATAAAAAAGGCCCCCTGAAACAGGGGGCCTTTTTTATTTATATGGCGGACCGGACGGGACTATTCCGGGCTTCCTGCCCTCCACCCTGCGGGCCATGGTCGTATACGACCATGTTAAAAATTGCTCCAGGCAATTTTTTCGAACCCTGAATCCTTAGCACCAAAAATCTATCTTGTACTTTATTAACTTCTAAAAAACTGGATTCTCTTCAAAACCATCCACTCTACCGTATAAATAAAAAAGGCCCCCTGAAACAGGGGGCCTTCTTTATTTATATGGCGGACCGGACGGGACTCGAACCCGCGACCTCCGGC
>JAOUQA010000217.1 GCA_029879605.1 Gammaproteobacteria bacterium | reverse complement strand
CCCCCCTGAAGGTGAAACTCGTGGCAACCTGGCGGCCGGCGGCAAGGGCGTTGGCATGCCTTTAACTAAACGTGAAACATGGATTTGTCAGCAAATAGGTCCAAAACTCAGGGACATGGGACTATATTTTGTTGGTATTGATGTCATTGGTGATTACCTGACTGAAATTAATATTACCAGCCCCACCTGTATTCGCGAACTGGATAGTCAATATAACCTTGATATTGGTACACAACTTATGGATTGCATCGAATCACTGGTGTCATGAGTCGATTTTTAAGACCGGGTTTTCTCTGTTTTATCATCTTTCTTAATGGCTGTTCTAACAGTCCTGAGGAATTTCAACACAATATCCTGGCTTTCGGCACCCTTATTACTGTCACCCTCTATGATGTCGACGAGGCTCTGGCTCAACAGGCTTTCAAATCACTGGAAGATGACTTTACTTATTTTCATACCGCATGGTCACCCTGGGAACAGGGTTCTTTACGTCGAATAAACCATCTAATTCCAACTGAAAAAGAATTCAGTCTTGGGCCTTCAGTATTGCCTCTTATACAGCAGTCACTCCCACTAGCAGAGGCTACCAATAATCTTTATAACCCGGCTATTGGCAAACTTATCAACCTCTGGCAAATGCACAATCATGACCATCCAGGTATCAAGCCACCGGATGTAAAGCTCATTCACTCTCTTGTTGCCAGCAATCCTCGCCTAAGCGATTTATATATTCAGGGTATTCGCATACGCAGCCAGAATCCTGATGTACAGTTAAATTTCGGTGCTTTTGCTAAAGGTTATGCTATTGATCTGAGCATTCAACATTTAAAAACCATGGGCATTCATCATGCCATTCTTAACACCGGGGGCGACCTGAAAGCGATAGGTTCAAAAGGTAATAGAAACTGGCGCATAGCTATACGCCACCCGCGCAAAGACGACATCATCGCAACAATTGAAACCAGGGGCGAAGAAAGTATTTTCACTTCTGGCGATTATGAACGTTACTATATGCATAAAGGCAAACGCTATCACCACATTATTGATCCACGCACCGGTTATCCTGCGGATCAGTCACAATCGGTAACAGTCATTCATCATCAATCAGGGCTGGCCGACGCCGCTGCGACTGCACTCTTCATAGCTGGCCCTGATCACTGGTATGAAATAGCGAAAAAACTAAACCTCAAACAGGTTATGCTTATCGATAACCAAGGCAAAATTCATGTTACCCCAGACATGCAAAAACGCCTGATTTTAAAAAATCCACAGGAAACTACACTATTTGTGAGTGCCCCTCTATAATCCAGCTATGGCTACTCCTATTGAAACACCTCAGGTTACTGCGCAAGACCGGCTAGGAATGACGCTGTTTTTCGCCGTGATTTTTCATGGTATTTTAATTCTGGGTATCACATTTATTTCTGAACCTTCAGCAAAACAAAAAATTCCGCCATCCTTAAATGTAATCCTGGTAAACACCACTAACTCGCTTACCCCTGACAAAGCAGATTACCTGGCTCAGGTTTCACAGGATGGCGGTGGTAATAGCGAAGAAAAAGTTAGACCAACAGATTTATTTTCTGCGTATACATTATCTAAACAACCCGGGATAGCGCCTGAACAACAAACAGCATCCGAACAACCCAGAATAAAAAAAATCAGGCAGGATGCTGTACTTACTCAAAAATCATCAACCAGTAAAATCACTACACACACAAAGACATCAAAAAATTCTGAACAGGAAAAACCCGAACCCAATCATAAAAAAAATATGGCCGCCGCAAGGCTGGTTGAAGAACTCAGCCTGACCTATCAGGAATACTCTCAAAAACCAAAAGAAAAATTCATTAACTCACGCACCAAAGAATACATAGCAGCCAGGTACATGCACCAGTGGGTTGATAAGGTTGAAAGACTCGGCAATGCCGACTACCCTGATGAAGCTATTCGACAAAAACTCAGCGGCACTTTAATCCTGGATGTGGTAATCAATGCTGATGGCAGCCTGAGAAACATTGAACTCAGACAATCTTCAGGGCACCAGGTACTCGATGATGCCGCAAAAAGAATTGTAAAAATGGCATCACCTTTTTCAGCTTTCCCCAGAAAGCTTGAACAACAGGCCGATGTCATTCATATTACAAGGAGCTGGGAATTTAACAGTATTCATCAACTAAAAACCTTTTAATGGAAACAAGCAGACTTAACAATCACTTCCTAATCGCAATGCCATCCCTTGAAGATGGCAATTTCAGCCAGTCTGTCACTTATATCTGTGAACATGATGATAATGGCGCACTGGGAATTACCATCAACCGCCCATCGGAGATTATCCTCGCCAGCATTTTTGAACAACTGGATATCCAGTGCAATAACCCTGAAATACAACAACAACATGTTTTTATTGGCGGCCCGGTAGTACAGGATAGAGGCTTTATTCTTCATTCACCGACTGGACACTGGGATTCAAGCATTAAAATTACTGATGAAATCGCCTTAAGCACTTCAAAAGACATACTCGAGGCCATAGCTCATAAAGAAGGGCCAGATCATACCCTGATCACCCTGGGTTATGCTGGCTGGGCTCCAGGTCAGCTGGAATATGAATTATCTCAAAATGCCTGGTTAAGCTGTCCTGCCACCCTTGATATTATTTTTAATACTCCCGTAGAACTTCGCTGGGAAAAAGCCGCGAAATCAATTGGTATTGATTTACAGCTACTTAGCCAGGATATGGGTCACGCCTGATATATGAATGTAAACACAGTGCTTGGTTTTGATTACGGCGAACAACGCATCGGTGTTGCTGTAGGGCAAACTATAACTGCCAGCGCGACCCCACTCGTTACACTTAACGCCATTAAACAGAAACCTGACTGGCTAAAAATAGAAGCCCTCATCAATGAATGGCAACCTGATCTTCTTATTGTCGGCATACCCTATTACCTTGATGGGCGCCCCAGTGAAATGACCCTTAAGGCGGAGCGCTTTAGCCGTCAACTGGAGGGACGCTTCAATCTTCCTGTAAATAATGTTAATGAAACCCTCAGTTCCTTCGAAGCCGAACAGGAAATACAAAAAAAAATGAAAATAAATCAGCACAACAAGCAAGAGATTGATAAAATGTCAGCCGCAATCATCGTTCAAAGCTGGCTGGAGCACAATCAATGACCCATGTAGCCGAACCCGAAAAGCTACTGGATAAACTGGCAACTGATCTCGAGAACCTGCTCGAACACCGTGGTATTTCTGATCCCCTGATGGTTGGCATACACACCGGGGGAGCCTGGCTAGCCGAGCAACTTCATACGCGACTCAATATTAAACAACCACTGGCGACTTTAAATATCAGCTTTTATCGTGATGATTTCTCACGTATTGGCATTAATCCACAGGTCAAACCCTCCAAGCTGCCACCACAGGTCGAAAATACCCACATTATACTGGTCGATGACGTACTCCAGACGGGTCGAACAATCCGTGCAGCTATGAATGAATTATTTGATTACGGTCGCCCTGCATCAATTACCCTTGCCTGCCTGATTGAACGCACAGGCCGCGAACTTCCCATACAGGCTGATGTCGTAGGACAGGATCTTGAACTGAATAACAATGAACAGATCAAATTAACCGGCCCACAACCACTGGCCTGGGAAATAAAGCGTATGGATAAGTCATAACCATGGTCAATAAAGCCACACGCAAAACGGATAAACTTATTGGTCAGGACCTATGGAATATTCAGCTGGATAATAATGGCAACCTGAAGCACCTCTTGACCATTGAAGGATTGAGCACTGAAATGCTCAATACGATTCTTGATACAGCCGAAACCTTCGCCGGCGTTAACGAATCAGTCAAGAAAGTCCCCCTGTTGCGTGGTAAAACCATTGTTAACCTGTTCTTTGAAGCCAGCACACGTACACGTACTACTTTTGAACTCGCTGCTAAACGACTATCCGCTGATGTTCTTAATATCAACATCAGCACGTCTGCGACCAGCAAGGGTGAATCATTACTGGATACCTTAAGCAACCTGGAAGCTATGCAATGTGACATGTTCATTGTACGTCATGCTGATTCAGGAACAGCACATTTCATTGCTAAACATGTTGCACCTCACATTAGTGTTTTAAATGCTGGTGATGGCAGTCACGCACACCCCACCCAGGCCTTGCTGGATATGTTTACTATTCGCCGTAACAAGGGTGCTGACTTTGGTAAATTACGAGTAGCTATTGTTGGCGATATCCTGCATTCGCGTGTTGCACGGTCACAAATTCATGCCCTGAATATTTTAAATACCGGTGAAGTCAGAGTAGTTGCGCCACGGACCCTGCTACCTAAAGATATCGAACAAATGGGTGTCAGTGTTTATCATTCTCTTGATCAGGGTATCAAAGATGCAGATGTTGTCATTATGTTACGCTTACAAAAAGAACGTATGCAGGGCGCATTACTGCCCAGTGAACAGG
>JAOUQA010000216.1 GCA_029879605.1 Gammaproteobacteria bacterium | reverse complement strand
TTTATCAGGTGAATTTAATGCCCGTTGAATATAAGGCTGATAGATGCGAGAGAACCATCGATTGACCGGGTTAGCATGTTCGTCTTTTATTTTTCCATGAATAAAATAAACAGCCAGCACCGGCACGAGAGTAATTGAAAGCCCGGCAGCTGCCGCCATTGCATAGGTTTTAGTATAAGCCAGTGGGCTGAACATTCTGCCCTCCTGCGCTTCCAGGGCAAACACCGGCAGAAAACTCAGGGTAATGATAATCAGAGAATAAAATAATGGTGGGCCAACTTCCACGCAGGCCTCGGTAATAATTTTTATCCTGTCTTCTACATGCTTGCTGGTATTATTTAACTCAAGTCGTTTATGAATATTCTCGATCATCACAATCGAGGCATCAAGCATTGCACCGATGGCAATGGCAATACCACCCAGTGACATGATGTTGGCATTAATGCCCTGGTACTTCATGACAATAAAAGCAGTCAGGATACCAATCGGCAAACTGATCGCGATAATCAGTGAAGAACGAATATGCATTAAAAATAAAGCACACACCAGGATAACAACAATGATTTCTTCAATTAATTTACTGCTTAAAGATTCGATCGACTGCTGAATCAGGTTTGCCCGGTTATAAGTTTCAATAAGCTCAACCCCTTCCGGCAGGGCCTGCTTTAATTCTTCAATTCGACTTTCAACACGGCGAATAGTCTCAAGTGCATTTTCTTCCCAGCGCATTATCACGATGCCGCCAACAACCTCGCCCTTGCCATCCAGTTCTGCAACACCTCGCCTGGGTGCAGGTCCCTCTCTTATTTGAGCGATATCACGTAAAAAAACCGCTTCGCCCACGGAGTTAACACCCAGCGGTCCGACGTTGCCAATATCTTCTATACTGGACAAATAACCATGCACACGAATCATGTACTCAGCTTCAGAAATTTCAATCACCGAAGCACCGGATTCCTGGTTACCTTTTCTCAGCGCCTTAACAACGGAAGAAAGTGTCACCAGTTCACGAAGCAGTACGTTTGGATCAATAACAATCTGGTACTGCTTGACCATACCGCCCAGCGAGGCAATCTCTGCAACACCGGGTACGGATTCCAGCTCATATTTTAAAAACCAGTCCTGGATAGAACGCAAGTCACCTAAATCATGCTGCCCGGTTTTATCGACCAGGGCATATTCATAAATCCAGCCAACACCACTGGCATCCGGCCCGAGGGATGTCCTGGCACCTTCCGGCAAGGTTCTTTCAACTTCATTAAGGTATTCAGAAACTCGTGAACGGGCCCAGTATGGATCAACACCTTCATCAAACAATACGTATACATAAGAATCACCGAAAAACGAATAACCACGTACCGTGGTTGCACCGGGTACGGTCAACATGGTGGTAGTAATAGGATAGGTCACCTGGTCTTCAATAATCTGTGGTGCCTGTCCGGGGTAACTGGTTTTGATAATGACCTGGGTATCTGATAAATCCGGTATCGCATCCAGCGGAATACTACCCAGAGAACGAATACCCCAGGCGGCAAGAATTAAACTCATTAATAAAATTAGCGGCCTGTTTTCAATCGACCAACGAATAACTGACCGGATCAATTCGTAGAACCTGGTTCAGGTGAACTCATACGTGCGATCTCGGCCCTGAGTTCGCTTTCCGAATCCAGTAAAAACTGTCCCGACACGACGACTTTCATACCCTCATCTAAACCCGATATGATTTCAACATACTCATCGTTATCCAGGCCGGTCACTACATCAACCGGCTGAAAGTGACCACCATTTTTTGCGACCACGACTACATTTTTAGTACCTGTTCGAATAACAGCAGGTGACGGAACCAGTATGACATTATCTTTTGATTCGGTATAAACAATCATCTCGGTCTGCATGCCGAGTCGTAAATCCATCTTATCGTTAGCGGCAAAATCTGCGATCAGTTTCACCGCTGTTGTGCTGCTGTAACCAAGATCATCCACTTTTCTAACTTCACCCTGCCAGCTAAGACCAGGAAAGCGACGAATAGTCATGGAAATCTTTTGCCCGGGTTTAAGCCATATCCATTGGGTTTCAAAAACCTTGGCATAGGCCGAAATAGAATATAACGGTTTTAAGGTACCAATCACTTCACCCGGTTTTACTTTCTGCTTAAGCTTTACATTTAATTGAGTTAACTGGCCCGTATCCGGGTAACGCAGGTGATATATATTCGAAGGATTTCTGTTTTTGATTAATAAGTTTAACTCGTCAAATGTATAACCTAATGTACTCAATCTCTGCTTTAATACTCGCATATTGCGGACATCATTTTTAATTGCTGCGTTGATGTACTGTTTCTGCAACTGTAATATTTCATCTGATTCAAGTGACACTACTACTTCATTTTTATAAAACTTATTATCTTCATCTGAATGATTAATAAATCGAACAACACCTGATACCGGCGATTTCAGTTCAACTTCGCCACGGTTTTTTACCTTGTTGATATAACCATAAAGCCGGATATTCCGGTGGATATTATCGCGAATAACATTGGCTGTTTTGATGCCTAAGTTATTTATAACCGAAGCATCAACACGTACTTCAGGATGCGACTTATCATTTGAAGCAGATACGTTTTCGAGTTGCTTACTTACTAATGACATCCCGCAAATAGGGCAGTCACCTTCATGCTCCTGGTGAATATGTGGGTGCATGGGACAGGTAAAATATTCTGTTTTAACTTCCGCTGATGAGGATGTTTCTTCAAGCTGTTTGCTTACTAATGACATGCCACAAATGGGGCAGTCACCTTCATGCTCCTGGTGAATATGCGGGTGCATGGGGCAGGTAAAATATTCTGTATTAACGTCTGTTAATGTATTCGTCTCGATACTATTGCCAGTTTCACTAGATGAAAAAAAAGGAGCAGCAACGATACCTGTAATAAACGCAATAATGGCTGTAACTAAAATAATAACAACGGACTGTTTCATGAAATCAACTATAAAATAAACGACTATTTTTCACCAGATATATAAAACACCATAAGAGAAAAAAGCCGGCATAGTGCCGGCTTTTTACTTTGGCTGTGACTACTTAATACTACAGGTTGCCACAAATGGAACCTGAGAATGGATCCAGAACACCATTAGTGTCAGTAATGCCTGTCACACAAAAGCTAAGAGCTCTAACTTTTTCAATCTGGGTAGTACTGACAGAGGTCTGACCATTCGCATTAGTCGCGGGGCTGGCAGAAATAGTTTCATTAATATCTCCACTAAATGCACCTGAGACGACAGCACCTGCTACAGGATTACCCAGGTTATCAACCACAACGATATCAGCAACACCTGACTTCAGACCTTTACTTACATTAGTCGTGCTTACGGTTATAGAACCGACAGTCACTGCAGTAGCTTCACCTGGTGGTGGTGGCGGTGGTGGTGGCTCCTGACCACCCGCATCAAGCTCATATTTCTCCGAGAAGCCTGCACCTGCCGGGAAAGTTGGTGCTGGAATAGTACCGGGTGCTGGCTGCACCATCATATAACCCATGGCGCCCTGGTCTTCATGGTCTAGCAGGTGACAATGGAAAATGGTTTTACCATCATACACCGTTGACGTCTGTGGATTCAGATCGAATCTGACTGTACAGGCAGCGGCCATGGTGTCGTAATATTCACCTGCCTCATAATCACCACAGTCAGTTTGTGCCTGGAAGTGGTATACATGAAGGTGGAATGGATGGTTAGTTGCTCCTTTCACGTTCCATTCCTGCACTCCGTCAGCCTGAGTAATAAATGTAGGCACGTTAATATCAAATTTAGAACCATTGATAGTACGTGCACCCATACCTACGTTTTCAAAGTTAGTGACTGGCTCATCCCTCAAATCACGCAGATAGCTGGGTCTGAATGAAGCCCACTGAGACACACCATCATTACCATATGGGTTGGCATCTGCTGCAGCTTGCTGTGGCAGAGCTGGATCAGCGATGATATTAGCAACAACTCTATTGCCAATGCTCAGGGTTGAGTCGCCGCTACAACGTACTGCAATGTCAGCTCGAGAACCACCGGTAATAGTGATAGCGTTAGTTGGCAGGTTCTTGGGTACCATAGTTCTCCAGACACCATCACGCGCCATCAAAGCCACTTCACACTGTGAACCGATAGTAATATCGGCAGACGTAAGGCTGGCTGTCGCAGTTAGCATACGCCAGCGCTGCCAGGTATTGGTCGGCATGCAGATATTACCATTGACCGTACCATTCACGTTCCAGCCAGGGCTCAGAGTACCTGAAACAATCGTGTCACCACCTGTTCCAGATACGCTTGGATCGAGATCAACCAGGGTCAACAGCCTTTCTTCCATAGCACGAACGTGAGCCGGAAGATCAGCATACTGGCCATTGATAATCTGACCATCAAATTTGTCATCAATAATCATCATGCCGAAAGCGCCACTTGAGATCTGCAGGTAAGTAGAGCCGTGGTGGTGAGCG
>JAOUQA010000215.1 GCA_029879605.1 Gammaproteobacteria bacterium | reverse complement strand
TGCCTGTCCAAAGGTCATAAAAGAAATTTTGTTCCGAGCAGCTGAAAGAACACAGACCAGCATGACACTGGTTGCCAATCATTACATTCCAAAACCTGCTTCGAAATTAATTAACACAGTAAAAGTTGACCAGGGCTTTGATGTTGCTGATAACTATATCGCCCAGCAGGTCAGTGATATTGACCTGGTGATTACAGCCGATATTCCCCTCGCTGCGGAGGTTATTGCAAAAGGCGCCCATGCCCTGAATCCAAGGGGAGAACTCTACAACAGGGATAATATCCAGCAACGGCTTAGCATGAGAAATTTTATGGAAGAAATGCGCTCAGCGGGTGAAGTTACCGGCGGGCCTGCTCCGTTAAATCACAGTGATCGACATAAATTTGCCAATACCCTGGATCGACTACTCGCACAAAACAATGGGTGAGGAACAATGTCGGCACAGATAGGCGACCTTACCTCGAATAATCTTATTATGACGAATCGCAGATAACTGGTGTGTCATACAGGTGCATTTATATTCAAATCGCTGTAATCGTCTAACCGGTATGCCAGTTAAATCATAATCACTGGTTACCGATGGCGTAACCTGAAAAGACTGCATAATCATTTTCCATTCATTACCATGGGGTTTTATTCTCTCCAGGCCATAGATAAGATCAGAGACATAATGAGCCACTTCATGGGGTACTGTATTCTGCAAATTATCTTCAAAATATTTTGCAAAAATATACGGGTTATAACGTATATAGTGTCGCCGGTGCTCTGCAATATACATACCTGATGCACGACCTGTCAGATCAAAATACACCGGAATAGTTTTAATCCTGCGCTGAAAAATACTGGCAGCCAGCTGAATATAAAACTCCGTTTTATCTATGACCTGTTGTTGCTGTTCATGCGTAATGGGAGAGAAAATATTCATAATCTTAAGTATGAAGAAAAACCAGGCCCCTAACAACAGCTGATAATGACAATTCAGTAATCATGGTGTAACCTGTGATGAAAATAAACGGACTTGAAATGAATAAAATATGTTACGCCTTATCTGTCTAATTTTATTATTTTTAACCACCCAAACCAGTCAGGCCAGTAAACTGTTCTGGGGTATTTCAGCTATCAATCAGGAAATCACTCTGAATCTCAACGATGGAATCAATACCACTAGCAGCACTGATGACGGTACCGGTTTAGGTATTTATGCCGATAGTTATTACCAGAATAGCTACCGATTCAATGGCACTCTTAGCCATGTCAGTTATACAAACTTTTCTATATCATCTTTAACGGCGTCTGCTGACTACCTGATTCCCATTAATAGCCAGGCAACATTTTTTATCGGTGCAACAGCTGGTGCTGCTACTCAGATATATTCAGGTTCTGGAGTAACCGATAGTGCTTTTGCGGCGTTATACGGTATCCAGTTAGGCAGCATCATGGTACTCACTGACTCTATTATGCTTGAAGCAGGTTACCGAATGCGTTTTACCCGCCTGGAAACAGAATTTACCGGTACTCCTGTCACTACAACCATCGATGAGATTAACGAGACTTATCTAAGCCTGATTATATTCCTGTAAATCACTCATCTTCAGATGCGGGTACGTCCTGGCCTAACAACATTAAGTAATAACGTTGCCGATTTTCCCGAGACATATTTCTATATACTGAAAACCTGGCATGTTGTCCTGGCTGCTGTAAATTGATTGCTATTCCCCAGAGTGGTTCCAGCCCTGTTGGGTAGTTTGAATAACGAATATCTGCCAGGATAGTACGATCAGCTGGATGAAAGGCAACATAATCATCTGAGAATGATATAAAACGTTTTATATCCTGATGCAAAATAGAGTCACCTGGCATACTAGCCAGATCTGAAACAGGGTTAAAAGCCTTAATCCTGTCTCCCTGATAAATACGTCCCTCAGAAAACAGACCGATACGTACCGCATCGACATAAAAATAGCCATTATATTTATAAATCGTGCGCCACAGTAACTGATTGGCAAATGTAGGTTTTACGACTAATTGCTGAATCTCGTTATGACCCCGTGTATTCGCCAGTTCTTCAATAACCGACTCAGCACGTTGTGATTGCAGCCAGCCAGATAGTAAGTAAACACCTGCCAGTGACAGGCCAAGACAGGCATAAAAATTCCGTTGTTTACGTAATGCATAAATACATGCCAGGAGCAAAATAAGACTGAAAACAGGGTCCACAATTGAAATGATATGAAATGAAATCCGTTCATCCATTAAAGGCCATAACAGGTGCGTTCCATAGCTGGTGCAGGCATCCAGAAAACCACTCAGGCTATATCCCAGGATAGAAAACAAATACAGTCGAGAAAAATTAAGCCGATTTTTTACCCACGGCCACAATAGAAGAGCTGCGATCAATGCTCCAAAAGGCACAAAGAATAATGAATGGGTGAAATGCCGGTGATATTCAATCGCCAGTAAAGAATCACTGGATGAACGAATTAAAATATCAGCATCTGCCAGTAAACCTGATATAAAACCAATAACAGGTGCTATTTTTGACTCGTGTTTTTTAGCTGCCGTCTGTGCAAGCACTGCACCCAATAAACCCTGTGTAACTATATCCACCCTAGCCTCACATGTTGTAACAATTTAAACTGATTTCTGGTATCAGAGGCCATAAAACCGATGATCTGGAGCCACATAATAGGCTTTAATATAAGCTAAATCCAGAATCAAGGTGATTTTAATTTTAAGCCAGGAGACTAATACGCATAACATAGAATTTTTTATCATTACCTGATGGCATTTGAAGAAAATTAACCCGTAATTAAGAAAAAATGATTTAAAAACCAGCTCACTCATACCCGAACATATCGATATTTATTGTTAAAAATATCAACTAAAAGTTTTTTATAAAATTAATCATTAGTTATATCCACATTTTTAAATTATTGCACTATACTATAAACGTTTAACATACAATGAGGATAAGTACATGGCAGGTAAAAAAGCAGCTCGTAAAAGAAAAGCGGCAGCCAAAAAATCGCCGGCAGTATCATTAAGTGCAAAACTGGCTTCATTAACTGCTGATCTTAAAAAAGTAAAATCAGACATTTCAGAAAGTAAAAAACGTACCGCGGCACTGGTAAAAGAAAATACAGTTAAGGTCGCAAAAGCAAAAAAACCCGCTACAAAGAAGAAAAAAGCTAAAAAACGCAGTGCAGCAAAAAAGCGTAAATAGCATAAAAAGGGGCCTTCTGGCCCCTTTTTTATTGACTGCATTTATTAATTGTCTCAACACTGAAACATATGAAAGGATCATCCTGTAGATAGATACCTGAAGCTATATATCCTCAACATGATGTATCATCGCCTGGATTAATCTGTTGGTTTTCTTTACACTTCCCGCCAGTCATCAATACACCCGCCAGATTTATATACAAACCACTTTAAATTCGATAAACACCCAGCTCAACATGGGTCAATGTCTTACCATACAGGGTCACAGTACCATGGTATCTTGAATAGCCATCACTGCTAAAATCAAATCGATATTGTCGTATAACACTCATACGACCGTATTTATTCTTACCCAGGGTTAGCCTTCTTAGAGAAACCGTATCATCCAGAAAACCCAGGTCAGAGTCTTTACAGGCCTTTATACTGGCCGTCTTAGCTATTTCCCTGGCCTGCATCGCATCATACCAGTAAACGCCTATCAGGCTGATAATCAGCAGGGTAATCAATTCATCAAATAACATTAGATTTGCAGTATGTTTATAGAAACTCAATTATTCCATAATGACAGGGTTCTTCAAAATCTGATATAGCAAAGGATATTATGGAAAGCCTGTTTATTGCCCGTCAACCAATTTATAACTCTGAACAAACTGTCATTGGCTATGAACTACTCTACAGGAATGATGACGTCGATCACGCTGTTTTTGAAGATGGAAACCAGGCTTCCTATGAGACCATCATTAATACTTTCATGCATATCGGTATAGATAACCTGATTGGTAGTGCCCTTGCTTTTATTAATATGCCCTATGAATTTGTTGTTAACGAATCTCTAACACCGATGTTTAAGGAACAGGTGGTACTCGAAATACTTGAAGATATTGAACCAACATCAGAAGTAATAGGAGGCATACAAAGACTCAAATCCCAGGGCTATAAAATTGCACTGGATGATTTCAACTATGATGATAAATATATACCTTTTCTGCAGATGGCAGATTATGTAAAAATTGATATTCAGAATCGTAGTGAAAACAACATCAGGGAACTAGTCAATCAACTGGTGAACTATGACGCTTTGATTATCGCTGAGAAAGTTGAAACCCAGGAAATGCTTACACTCTGCCAGAATTGCGGCCTAGAGTATTTCCAGGGTTTTTATTTCTGCAAGCCACAACTGGTAAAACAGAAACATATCCCTGCCAATAAAGCAGTAGCATTAAACCTGCTCAATAAGCTACAGAACCCGGATATTGAGTTTGAAACCCTGGAATCCATCCTG
>JAOUQA010000214.1 GCA_029879605.1 Gammaproteobacteria bacterium | reverse complement strand
CCGATTAAAACTCACTGACCATGATTGCCGGGAGGTTACACTCTGTCAGGAACAGTTTGTGCTGGGTGTTGATACAAAATTACAGGATGCAAAACGTGAGAATTTTGTTCGCAAAAAACTGATTCAGTGGTACAGAACAAATGCGGAACTGCAACTAAAAGATAAAGTTGAACATTACGCAAAAATTATTGGTGTCAAGCCTCGATCCGTTACTGTAAAGGTCTACAAAGCACGCTGGGGTAGCTGTTCGATTGAGGGTGAAATTGCCTTTAACTGGAAGCTTATTGTTGCACCACATCGTATTGTTGATTATGTGGTAGTGCACGAGCTCTGTCATATGCATCAGCACAATCACTCGAGCAGGTTCTGGGCCTGTGTCGAGCAGGTTCTGCCGGATTACCGTGAGCGTCGGCAATGGTTAAAAGATAATCAGAGATATCTGGATATTTAGCCAGGCTAATGATTGCATGATTTTTGTGTGGTCAATGGTTTTTGCCTATGCAGTACTATTTTATTTTGTAATAACAGAAATTACGATTGAGTTACAGAACCTGGGTTTGACTGATGTCAATGTCATTAATATGTATCTATGACATGATAAAAGCATTGCTATAGAGGTGATAATGGTTAGGTTTTTGCTTTTCTTTTTTTTGCTGTTCTCAACTGGTCTCGCCAGTGCAGCACCTGATGGGCGTGCGCTTTTTAACCAGCACTGTGCTGCCTGTCACGGTACTGAGGGTCGGGGAGGCGTTGGCGTACCGCTATCGTTGCCCGCTTTTATCAATAGCGTGTCTGATGAATATTTAAAGAGGACAATTCGACACGGCCGACCGGGTCGTATTATGCCGGCGTTTACCCGGTTGAGTGATGCCCAGGTCAATGCCATTGTTACTTATGCCCGTAGCTGGACAATGGTTCCTGCTGTTGAATTTAACCCGGCGCCCATAGCGGGCGACAGGGAAAACGGTAAAGTATTGTTTGGGCAGCACTGTGCACAGTGTCACGGGGATGATGGCAAGGGCGGCAAGGGAACGGGCGTGACTTTTTCCAGAGAACGTGATCTGCCTATTATTGCACCAGCACTAAACAATTCCGGTTTTCTTGCTTCGGCCAGTGACACGATGATCAAAAATACAGTGATGCATGGTCGTGAAGGCACACCGATGGCCTCGATGCTGCAGGTAGGGCTAAAAGAACAGGAGATCAATGATCTGGTTAGTTATATTCGATCTTTCCAGGAGCGGGATTCAGTAGACAGTGATGATGATGAAAATGAAACGGTGATCATGGTTGAATCGCCTTATGACTTTGATGAAACGATTGAAAGCCTGAAAACAGAAATTGCGAATAATAATTTTAAACTGATACGTACCGATTACCTGGAGCATGGCTTTGTTGAAGAGGGCAAGGAAAATAAAAAGCAGGTAGTGTTACACTTCTGTAATTTTAATTTTCTGTATCAGGCGCTAGCTATTGATCCAAGAGTGGGCCTGTTTTTGCCCTGCCGTATTACTGTTATTGAACAGGATGATAAAGTGCTGCTGATGACGATCAACCCGATGCGGTTAAGCCACCTGTTTAATAATTATGACCTGGATGAGGCATGCAAGAAGATGACCGAGCTCTATAAGGCAATTCTTGAGGATGCGACGCTATGAAGCTTTTCCTGAGCAAAACCCTGCTGCTTTGTTTGTTTATTAGCACTCATGCTGCCGCCTCTGATCTGATTATGGCGCGTTCGACACTGTCTTTTTCAGAGGCTATGACCAACCTACAGGTTTCGCTTAAAGAGCATGGCTATACTGTTGCACGTGTGCAGCGGATTGATGTTGGTCTGACCGGTATGGGTTATAAGACCGACATGTACCGTATTGTTTTTGTTGGTAAGGCCGATGAAATAAAGTACCTTGTTAATAAATACCCACAGATGATTCCCTATATGCCGCCCAAGGTGTCGGTGTTTGCCGAAGGTGGTGACACACTGCTGGTTACGGCCAATCCCTCCCTGTTTGCACACATGGTTGATGACGAGAAAGACAAGGTTATTTTTGAGCGCTGGGAAAGCGACGTTTATTCGGTATTTGATGATTTCAGGCGGGCTGAATAAAATATTTTAATTCATATTAACTATAAACCCCGGCCAAATTGATTATAGACCGGGGTTTATGTTTGCTGATTGGAATTAACAGCCGGTACCGCCAGAGATTCTGGTTCCTGTAGATGTGCTTGTTCCGCTACATGAAAAACCTGTTTCACTGTATGACCATGTGGCAGTAGCAGTTAAGGTCGTACAGCTAGCCCCAATAGTAACTGTTACATTAGATGAAGTGGTTCCTGGATAATCAGGGTAACTGCCAGACCACGTAAGCTTGTTGCCGCTCAGTGTACCATTAAATACATTACCAGAATTATCAGTGACGGTTACTGAATTACCAGATTGAGCTGTTGTAAGGGTGTAGCTATCGTATCCCGAGCAGCCCGCTGATGCAGAGGTATAGGCTTCATAGATAGCCCAGGTTCCACTTATATCTCCTATGGGAGCTGCTGGAGGTGGAGGGGGGGCAGAATCGCTGCTACAGCCAGTAAGTATAATTGCACCTGAGAGTAGTGCTGTTGTTGTTATTTGCTTAATGGTTTGTGCTTTCATATCAGTCTCCATGTTATTGCTATAAGTCGTTATATTTTGCTGCTTATGTATAACTCGCGATTATTTTATCCCTAATGGATTATTATTTCATATTTTATTTAAGGTTTTCCCGATTAATTGATGTGGATGAAAATCTTGTGGAAAAGGACAAATCTTGGTATTGTTCGCACCCTGCAGGCGCGTAGCTCAGTTGGTTAGAGCGCTTCCTTGACATGGAAGAGGTCGGTGGTTCGAATCCACTCGTGCCTACCAATTTTTTGATTAAAAATAATTGGATAAGAACTACCTAATAATGTGGTTCGACTGATTTGCAGGAGTAAATCAGAACGCGCGTTTTATGCGCGGCCCGCAGGGCAGACTCCCGATGCAACCCACATTTGCCTACCATTAACCTGTATCCAGTAACATCTTTTTGCTGAAGAATCGTTATTGTCGGTCTGATTTGATTTGCCAGCTGCAAGTCAAATCATACGCTGTATTATTTGTTTCTCTAATTTTAATCACCAATAAGCACGGATCACAGTTATTCTCTTGAGAATTATGATTTTCTGGAAATATATGTAGGGTCAATGAAATACGTCATAAAAAGTGTTTTTTTAGAATAATTCCATCCTGTATTTGGATATATGATATATATTTCTATATTAATGATATCGGGCTTACGGCGATGAGGTGTGCAACTATGAAAATACCCAATCTACTGAAGTTGAATACATCAAGGCTGGTATTTGTTTTTCTGGCGGTGATCCTCCTGATAATGGCCATCTGGATATATCGCTCCAGTGCCAATTTTGTTGTGCAGGCGCAGCATGCCAAGGATGACAATATCAGATTGACTGCCACTGCCCAGCAGATGCGTATCGATGTTATCCAGATCCAGCAGTGGCTCACCGATATTTCTGCAACCCGGGCTCTCGATGGTCTGAATGATGGTTTTGCAAAGGCAGAGAACAGCTACAATTCATTTATGTCTGGCCTGAATGTCTTTGAGCAGTATTACGATGGTAGGGATGCAGGCATGCTAAAGCAGGTAAAGGAATTGAGAGGAGGTGTTAATTTTTATTACAGCACTGGCAGGCAAATGGCTCAGGTTTATATTGATGAAGGGCCTGTTGGTGGAAATAAAGTTATGGCTCATTTTGATGATGCCGCCTCGGGTATATATGGTGCACTGGATCCATTTGTTGATAATCAGAAGGCGGCACTAGTTAAGGAAATGGAGGCCATTGTCGATTCCGCCACTATGCTAAAAATTGTTACCATAATTATTTTTTCTATTGTTTTTATAGTAACGTTCTCTGGCCTGTATATACAAAATCGAAACAGTCGCTTGCATATAGAAGAAATTACCAAGACTATGCAGGAGGCGGCTGGCGGTAATTTAACGACCATGTTGCAGGATCACTCGGGTGAAATGGCCGTGGTCTCACTGGCGATTAATGATCTGCTGAGGCAGTTTTCAGAAATAATTTCCCAGGTTAAACAGAATGCCGATTTTGTTTATACCAGTGCGGAAGAAATTTCAGATGGTAATGATGACCTTTCTCGGCGTTTACAGGAGCAGGCGTCTTCCCTGGAGGAAACTGCATCTTCGATGGAAGAAATGACCACTACCATCAGGCAGAACACAGATTCAACTACTGAAGCACACAATTTAGTTAATGCAACGCGTGATGAAGCTGAGAAAGGACGCCGGATCATTGAACAGGCAATATCCGCGATGGATGAAATTAATAAGTCCAGCGGTAAAATTGCTGACATTATCGGTACTATTGACTCTATTGCCTTTCAGACCAATCTACTGGCGTTGAATGCCGCAGTAGAGGCGGCGCGTGCAGGTGAGCAGGGCCGTGGTTTCGCGGTGGTGGCC
>JAOUQA010000213.1 GCA_029879605.1 Gammaproteobacteria bacterium | reverse complement strand
ATAATCACACCAATCATCACATAGGCACTGGTTGAGTCCGTTTTACATCGATTTAACCAGACCAACACAGGGATACAAACCACAACAACTATTAATGAAACAATTGATATTTTTGCCGTATAAAAAACAGCAATAATCAGGATTGCCCCAATGTCATCAAAAATAGCCAGTGATGTCAGGAAAATTTTTATACTCACCGGCACTCTTGAGCCCAGCAAGGTTAGCACACCCAGTGCAAAAGCAATATCGGTTGCTGCGGGTATCGCCCATCCCTGCAATGCAATATCATCATCAATATTAAAATAAATATAAATCAATGCGGGCACCAGCATGCCGCCAACTGCGCCTACAGCAGGTAATATGATATTTTTTCTGTCTGAAAGCTCACCTTCAATTAATTCACGCTTTAATTCCAGTCCCACAAGAAAAAAGAAAATCGCCATCAATCCATCATTAATCCATAGCAATAATGGTTTTGCGATCTCAAAGGCACCAACACGAATCTCCACAGGTGTATCAAGCAACAGGGCATAATAGGTTTGTAAAGGTGTGTTCGCAAAAATTAAAGCCAGCACCGCTGAAAAAAACAATAAAATTCCACCAGCTGATTCAAGCTTGAAGAAATTCGATATAAATGTTTCCTGTGTGGTATTCATATAATCCGCTCAAGTTTTCCCGTAATTAATGATAGCGCTAATATTTCAAAAAGAGAAAGATTAAAGACTGAAAATACTGTTACAAGTTCGCAATAAGCCCAGGCAAAACGAGTTAAATTTCCAATCCTTTCATGCACTTTTTACCATTTGTACTCTATCATTAGACAAAATGTATAAAAAACGATCTAGCCCTGTTATAACTATGACTATTACCAGGCCAATCCTGATTCTGCAACTGCGTCCAGAGAATATCACAGCGGACAGTGAATACGGCTGCTTCCTCAAATATGGCCGGCTAAAGGTAGAAAACACCCACAGGATTCGCATTGAGAAGCATGGCATACCTGATAATCTGAATCTAGACAATTACTCTGCAATCATTGTTGGCGGCAGCCCGTTTGATATCAGCACTTTAGAAGATAAAAAGTCAGCTATTCAGAAAAAAATCGAGATAGACTTCAAACATTTACTCGAACAGGTGCTGGCTCGGGATTTTCCTTTTCTTGGTGCCTGCTCGGGTAATGGATTACTGGGCAATTACCTGGGTACAGACATCACCACAAAATATGGCGAAGCTGTTGGCTGTACCAGCCTGGATATCACTGAAGCCGGAAGTAATGACAAGCTACTCAAAGGCTTTCCTCCACAGATCGACGTCTTACTCGGTCATAAAGAAGCCTGTGATAACACGCCCAAGGGTGCAACCTTACTTATGACTGGCAGCAACTGCCCGGTACAGATGTTTCGTATTGGTGAAAATATTTATGCCACCCAGTTTCACCCGGAAGGTGACCCGGATGAATTCATCCTGCGAATCGACACCTATGCAAACTATGGCTATTTTGAACCCCATGAAGCTAATATGCTGAAACAGGCAGTGAGTGGTAAAACAACACCCTATGCACAGGAAATACTCAGGCGATTTGTAGCTAACTACCTTGAATAAAATCGTTAAAATTAAATCACTTCAACATATTTAACTCATTTAATTAATCGACAATCTCACATATTACCAGGCATTACTCTCTGGCCCGTTTTTTATTTCTTAGACAACTCTAGGCCCACTCAAGTGTTGGCATAGTTTCCAAAGTACCAAGATGTGACAATAGACTAGAACGTAACCAGTCTGGAAGCTTTCTCTTTAACTGAGTATCCCCCATCACTTTAATCATGCCACTATCAACTGCTTTCTGAAATTTCTTTTGACAGGTCCAGACAGCAGTCATAGTCTCCAATGAGCTTTCAATCATGAGATCAACATCATAACCGGGATCATTTAGACACAAATCAATCTGGCCTTCCTCTGATATCAGCCACCATTTCCTGGCACCATCTGGAGCATCAGGATACTCAAACTGAACCACTACCCGGTTTTTGGGAAACTGCTCAGGGTCAACACTACGTCTCATGTCCCACATTAACAGGCTGGCATCAAGATCATCCTTGCCCAGTTTACTTCTAGCCCAACGATGCCCCCAGGCTCCCATCAATTCGACCACCGGGCGCAACTCCATACCTGCCTGTGTTAACTGATAACTATTACGTGCTGGACTTGATGTATCACGACAGATAACCCCCGCATCTTCAAGCTGCTTTAATCTTCTGGATAATAAAGTTGGAGACATCAGGGGGACGCCTTTCCGTAACTCATTAAAACGGGTACTACCGGCAACAAATTCTCTAATAATTAATAGAGTCCAACGTTCACAAAGCAACTGTGTTGCCTGTGCAAGAGGACAAAACTGACCATAACTCTTCATTACTCACTCCTTGATGAATCATCATTATCTAGCCACAGATAGTACAGATTGTGTACTTTCTATCATAAAGTTCAAATGGTATGTTAAGTACCAGCATAATGACAAGCCAATAAAATAACAGAAGGAGACTATAAAATGACGCAATCACTCTATGAACGCCTCGGTGGCACAGATAACATCACAAAAATCGCCCATGACATTGTGGATAATCATCTGAATAACCCCACCATTGCCAATCGTTTCAAAACAGCGGATGTCAATGCTCTGAAAAAAGGTGCTGCAACTTTTTTTATTACAGGCACAGGTGGCCCACAGGTTTATGAAGGAAATGATATGCTAACAACACATAAAGGCATGAATATCGCTGCCAATGAATTTATGGCTGTACTGGATGATGCATTAGATGCAATGCAGAAAAATGATGTCGGCCAGAGAGAACAGGAAGAAGTATTATTCATACTTTATAGTATGCGCACTGAAATAGTGCTTGTATAACACAGCATAGACATGAAATTACAGGGGCACTTTAAACCTCTGTAATTTCTTTCTTAGAAAAACAATACAATACTTACCCGTCGCCACTCATCCCTGTTTTTTTATGTCTACCTGGCAGGCAAAACACACTTATCGCCTTTCTTATTAAACTGACGATCACAGTCCCAGTTATTTCCAGAATAATTTATATGGGCATTTTCTGGTACGACCAAAGCAACACAGGTGTCTTTTTTCTGCCGGTAACCGCGTTCACAATTCCAGCCAGGTGCGTAAGAAGATGAATTCAGATAACCATTTTCCGGCACCTTGATATACACGCAACCACTATCAAGTTTAAAATAACCGCGATTACACTCCCACCTGAGGCCAGAATAATCCAGGTATCCATTTTCAGGAATCTTTATATAAACACAGGTATTACCCAGTTCTTTATACCCTCTTTTGCAATCCCAGCCATTACCATAGGATTTATTATTTGAATAGGCATTAGCCGGTATTTTTATGGCTTCACATGAATCGTTATTTTTACGATAACCAGGGCTACAATTCCATCCATCACCATAAACTTTTCTGGTAGCATTTTCAGGGATAACCCCGGACTTATCGACTGCATAACTTAAAGCGGGAGTTAGCATGATCAGCAGAAAAATATGTATATAATAAAGAGGCCTATCTGTACGTTGTACTGCTTCCATGATGCATACCTGTAATGCTTGCGAATAAATAATTAACAAAATACCCAGGCATCCTGCTTAATATCTAACTCGCTAAAAATGATAAGAAAACACCTGGATTTATTAGATGCCAGCTCTAAATATTAACGTTGGAAACTTAATACACGACCTTTACAATGATCGTCGTTTAAACCTGCCACATCGAATGTTTCATATTGATGCGCATAACCAAGATCCATCATTGCCCTGGTAAAATTTGACCGATTACTTCGACCCGGATCCACTATAATGACTTCGACATTCACAGCAGAATGACAATCAATAAAATCCGAAACCCGTTTAACATGAGCAGGCTCATATAACACATCACTGCCGATAATCAGGTCAAATTCACCGAGCAATGGGTTTTCTACATCCCAGTTAGCTGACTCAAACTTGATTGGCATAAGTTCGTTGTTAATGATATTTTCATCAAGAAAGCTTTTTGCTAGTGGATGATAATCACTGGCAGTGATATCGACACCCATTTTGTGCAGCACAATACTGGATAGCCCCAGACCACAACCAATTTCAAGCACCCGCTTCCCTTCCAGTTCAATTACACTGACAATATTGGCCAGCACCTGTGCCGCAGGCCATAGGATACCAAACAACGGCCAGGTTGCAGATGATATACCCAGGTCTTCTGCAAGACTATCATCATCGTTATACTGCTGATTATCTTTAAGTGAGCGTATCTGGTATTCAATATCGTTGACCGTAACCGTTTCATACTTCAATTTATATTTATACAAGTGATTTCCAGTTGAGGAATTAAATAACTTTCGCTACTTCTTTTTAGCCCGCTGAGCGTAAGCTGAATAACCTTTAGAACTGCGCAAATTCAATTCTTCAACAAATGCTTCAGCATGTTGAGTCACTTCTTTCAGCGTACCTGCTCTAATACAATTCATTTT
>JAOUQA010000211.1 GCA_029879605.1 Gammaproteobacteria bacterium | reverse complement strand
AACGACAGGACAAAAATTACAGCTCATCACTAAAATTCGACCCGTTCATTTTAAACCTGTGATTGCCCTGATCTGTGGTTTAACCGATCCCGTTGTCGGCATGTCTATGGGACAAACAGCAGAACAGATTGCTTTTCGTTTTGGCATTACACGTGAACAAATGGATGAATTTGCCATGACCAGTCATCAACGTCTGGCAGAAGCACAGGACAATGGTCACCTTGATGAGATAGAAGCAATTTATGATAACGAGGGTCATGCCTTTGAATTTGATGATGGTTTACGTCGTGATTCATCAATGGCTAACCTGGCAAAACTTAAGCCTTATTTCGATCGCAAATACGGCATGGTCACCCCGGGTAATAGCGCACAGGTTACCGATGGTGCTGCCATGTTATTACTCGCCAGTGCAAAGGCTGTTAAAAAATATAATTTACCGGTACTGGCAAAAATCACTGACAGTCAATGGGCTGGTCTGGCGCCAGAAGAAATGGGACTGGGTCCAGCCTATGCAATGGAGCCCATCATGAAACGCAATAAATTAAAAATTGCTGATGTGGACTACTGGGAAATCAATGAAGCATTTGCAGGCCAGGTACTGGGTTGTATAGAAGCCTGGAAAAGCAAGGATTACTGTGCAGAATTTTTAGCATCAAAATCCGCTATTGGTGAAATCCCCAGGGACAAACTCAATATCGATGGCGGCGGCATCAGCCTGGGTCATCCAGTCGGTGCCAGTGGTGCAAGAATTGTATTACACCTTGCACATGTATTAAAACGAACAAATACCAGGCGTGGCATTGCCAGTTTGTGTATCGGAGGTGGCCAGGGAGGCGCCATGTTAATTGAAGCAGATGATACAGCAAACGAGGAAACAGCCAAATGACATACGCACACTGGAAACCCGAAATTGATAATGACAACATTTGCTGGTTACACCTGGATGTAGCAAACTCAAGCACCAATATTCTTTCGTCAGCTGTGCTGGATGAACTACTCAAGGTGCTTGACGAGTTATCACAGTCCCTTCCCAAAGGCATCGTTTTTGTCAGTGACAAAAGCAATGGTTTTATTGCCGGCGCTGACATCAACGAATTTACAGTTATTAAAACTTACGATGAAGCCATGACCATGCTCAACCGTGGTCATGCAGTAATGAATAAAATTGAAGCCATGCCCTGCACTACCGTGGCAATGATTAAGGGTTTCTGCCTTGGCGGTGGCATGGAACTGGCACTGGCCTGTAACTACCGGATCATGTGTGATGATGCATCTACACGCGTTGGCTTACCGGAAATTAAACTGGGCATACATCCAGGTTACGGTGGTTCCGTCCGGTCTATTTTAAAAGCCGGCCCAGTTGCAGCCATGAATGCCATGTTAACCGGCAGAATGTTAAAAGGTCGACAGGCCAAAGGCATGGGGCTGGTCGATGAACTGGTGCCCGACAGACAGCTTAAGCGTACAGCCCATTACTTTGTTACTACAAAACCGGCACCCCGAACCCTCGGTTTTAAAAACAAATTAATGAATCACCGTTTAGTCCGTCCATTAATTGCTAACCAGATGCGTAAAACGGTATCAGCTAAAGCCTCAGAGAAACATTACCCTGCACCTTATAAATTAATTAACCTGTGGCAAAAACATATGGATAACCCAACCCGTATGTTACAGAAAGAAGCTGAATCTGTTGCCAGCCTGGTTACTGATTACACGGCGCAAAACCTGGTTCATGTATTTTTCCTGCAGGAAAAATTAAAATCACAGGGTAAAAAGTCCGATTTCAAACCCGCTCATATTCATGTCATTGGTGGTGGCGTTATGGGTGGTGACATTGCAGCCTGGTGTGCATTACGAGGTTTTAATGTCACTGTACAGGATCGTGAACCATCGGTTCTGGCTGCAACCATGAAACGTTCGCAGGACATGTTTAAAAAGAAATTTAAAAAAGACAAACGATCAATACGTGAATCACTGGATCGTTTAATACCTGACCACAGGGGAATTGGTGTCAGGCATGCAGATATTATTATTGAAGCAATTTTTGAAGATAAAGATGTAAAACAGACATTATATAAAGTAATTGAACCACAGATGAAAGAAGGTGCAATTCTTGCGACCAATACTTCAAGTATTCCACTGGAAAAACTTGCCACCTGTTTAAAACAGCCGGAACGACTGGTAGGCGTACACTTTTTTAACCCGGTTGCCCTGATGCCCCTGGTAGAAATTGTTCGTGGTAAAAACACCAGTGATGAAGTTATGACACAGGCACTGGCATTTGGTCGACAGATCGACAAACTGCCTTTACCCGTTATCAGCAAACCTGGCTTCCTGGTTAATCGAATCCTCATGCCTTATTTACTGGAAGCTGTCCAGATGATTGAAGAGGGTATGGCGCCTGAAAAAATTGACCAGGCAGCGCTTAATTTTGGCATGCCCATGGGTCCAATTGAACTGGCTGATACCGTAGGCCTGGACGTGTGCCGATCAGTGGCAAAAATATTATCTGAAAACATGAATGTTTCACTACCTCCACGAATGGATACACTGGTTGATAATAAAAAACTGGGCAAAAAAACCGGTGAAGGCTTTTATAAATGGTCCAGGGGGCGACCGGTTAAAAATAAAAATGTAACCTTCAGTAATATTAATGATCTTGAAAATCGCATGATCTTTCGCCTGCTCAATGAAGCGGTTGCCTGTCTACGAGAACAAGTTGTTGAGAATGAAGACCTCATTGATGCCGGCGTAATCTTTGGAACCGGCTTTGCCCCCTTCCGCGGCGGCCCATTACACCATGTCCATGCTGAAGGTGTGACTGAAATGAAAGCCCTGCTAGAATCCCTCGAACAACGCTACGGAGACCGCTTTAGCCCAGATAAAAAATGGACCAGTTTATAAGCAATGAATAACGCAACAATTGGACTACTGCTATCCGGACTGGTATTTCCAGGACTGGGGCACCTGATTTTAAAAGCCTACATAAGAGCTTTTGCAATTATTAGCCTGACCCTGGCCAGCTTTATCACCATACTGGCCACCATTATTCAGCAAACCAATGCTGCCATTGAAAAAATCCAGTCTGAAAACGGCAAAATTGATCTGGATTCAGTTACTCAGGCCATGAATCAGGCACTATCTGCCACGGATCAATCTATCTACACTATTTCGTATGGTGTTTTGATCAGTTGCTGGCTAATAGGAGTCATTGATGGATATAGAGTGGGTAAACAAAAAGATAAAGAAAAAACATCTGCTGATTAACAGGCTCTCAGCATGTTAAACATTGAAGAATCATTCAATGGCAAGTATGCCTTTACACATCTTGGCTTCAGGCCTTTTTTTTCAGCCGCACTGGGTTTTGCAACTGCTGGCATCTTAATCTGGATGTTAATTTATCTTAATGGCTGGACTATGCCGGCTGAAAATTACCCGCCTGCTTTATGGCATGCCCATGAAATGATTTTTGGTTACACCCTGGCAGTTATTGCCGGCTTTCTTCTAACTGCGATTAAAAACTGGACGGGCGTTCAAACACTTAACGGCAAACCCTTACTAATACTTTTCCTCATCTGGCTCATGGCACGCATCAGCCCCTTAGTTGTCAGCCAGGCTTATCTTCCACTGGTTGCAACCATTGATTTATTGTTTGATGCATTCTTACTTGTAGCTGTTAGCTTACCAATTATAAAAGTTAAACAATGGCAAAACATTGTATTTCCATTGATATGTTTACTCATCTTTATAAGTAACCTGTTTTTTTATTCTGGCCTGTTAGATATTTTTCCTGCCGGACTGCATCTCGGACTTTATAGTGGTTTTTATATTCTCCTGGCTATCATTTTTATTATGGGACGCAGGGTCATTCCCTTTTTTATTGAAAAAGGTGTAGATGAAAATTTTCAGGCCACAAACTGGCGCTGGCTGGATATCAGCAGTCTCGTACTATTATTATGTTTTGTTATTTCTGACCTGGTTAATTCAAACAGCCCGATTACCGCCCTGCTAGCCGCATCGCTTTTTATACTTCACTGCCTGCGACTTTATGGCTGGTATACCAGGGGCATCTGGAATAATAATCTACTCTGGGTGTTATACCTTGGCTATGGCTGGATTGTTGCGGGATTTTTATTAAAAGCGCTATCCATCACACATGGTATTTCTGTATTTATTGCCATTCACAGTTTTGCTTATGGTGGTATTGGCATGATCACGATTGGTATGATGGCCCGGGTTGCCCTCGGTCACACAGGCAGAAATGTTTTTGATCCACCCGGGATACTGAAAATTGTATTTTTAAGTATGTTAACCGGCACTATTGTACGAGTTATTTTTCCACTCGTTGACAGCAGTCATTACTCGCTCTGGATTGGTATCGCACAGCTTTTATGGATTCTTTCTTTTATGATTATGCTGGTAGTTTATTTGCCCATGCTAATAAAAGCCCGGGTAGATGGCAGGCCAGGTTAATACCCACATCCTGTTACCAGTATTCTTATAAAACAAACAGGGCCAGGTTAATACCTGCAACCTGTCATCAGTATTTCTTATAAAACAAACTGGGCCAGGTTAATAC
>JAOUQA010000210.1 GCA_029879605.1 Gammaproteobacteria bacterium | reverse complement strand
ATATGATCTGCAATGACTTTTAGAGAACTGTTATCAAGATCATCTGTACCCGTAGCTTTTGCCGCTGCTTTTATCAAATTCTGGAACAGGTCAATATCATAATTACTGTGACCACCCTGGAGGATCGCAGCCAGTCGTTCCAGCCCCATGCCAGTATCCACTGAGGGTTTGGGCAAAGGCGTCATGGTGCCATCTTTAGCCCGGTCATATTGCATAAACACCAGGTTCCAGATTTCAATATAACGATCACCATCTTCTTCCGGTGATCCCGGAGGCCCACCCCAGATGTCTTCACCATGATCATAAAAAATTTCAGTACAGGGTCCACAGGGTCCTGTATCACCCATGGCCCAGAAATTATCACTTTCGTATTTTTTGCCAGGTTTGTCGCCAATACGTGAAAAACGCTCAGGACTAACACCTATTTCTTCAAGCCAGATAGAAGCAGCTTCCGTATCTTCTTCATACACCGTCACCCAGAGTTTTTCAGCGGGTAGCCCAACCACCTCTGTCAGAAATTCCCAGGCGTAAAATATTGCATCCCGCTTAAAGTAATCACCAAAACTGAAATTACCCAGCATCTCAAAGAAGGTATGATGCCGTGCTGTATAACCAACATTCTCTAAATCGTTATGCTTACCACCGGCTCGCACACATCGCTGACTCGAGGTCGCTCGATTGTAATCCCGTTTATCACGACCCAGAAACACATCTTTAAACTGCACCATGCCTGCATTGGTAAACAGCAGAGTCGGATCATTACCAGGTACCAGTGAACTGGATGCCACAATTTCATGGTCTTTTGTTTTAAAATAATCGAGGAACTGTTGTCGAATGTCAGCTGTTGTTGTCATGCTAATTTACATTAAATACTTTTTATATGTTATTGATTATTAATAAAACTATTAATCATATCAAGTGAATAACCCCGGCCTTGCAAAAAACGCATTCGCTTTGCCTTCTCCTTGAACTCATCAATAGCTTCATTACCGTATTTTTTACTGTATTGCTGAATCATGACCGTTTGCCATTCATTCTCCAGGCCTTCAAGATACCTCACCGATAACTCCGAATCGACGCCTCTTTCCTTCAGCTCCTGGGCAATACGCAACGGGCCATAACCACGCTGCCTGCGCATATTAATATAAGTTTCAGCAAAACGCTCATCTGATAACAGATTATTCTCACGCAGACGCTCAATAACTGACTCCGTATCGCCTTCATCAAAACCTTTCTGTAATAATTTACGCCGCAATTCGAGCACTGAATGCTCCCGACGCGCCAGCAACCCCACAGCAACCTCTGTTATTGACCGAGCCATTCACTTATCTCTCTATCAACACAAAACCGCGACAAACACTGTTTATCGCGGCCTGCATAATCACCATTATTTCACTTAATCAGCCAGTTCAACTTCAATGGCTACATCATCCACGTCATCAACCTCATCAACCAGTTGATTCATATCCTGTGAACCCGGAGCGGGTAACAACGTGGCTCGAATCTTAGCCTCGATCTCATCTGCAATAGCCGGGTTTTCTTTCAGAAAAGTACGTACCTTATCTTTACCCTGACCAATACGATCACCATTATAGCTGTACCAGGCACCGGACTTTTCAACGATCTTGTTTTCCACACCCAGATCAATTAACTCGCCTTCATGGGAAATCCCTTCACCATAAAGAATTTCAAAATTAACCTGCTTGAATGGTGGTGCAACCTTGTTCTTCACAACCTTAACCTTGGTTTCATTACCGAGGATTTCATCCCCTTTCTTGATGGCGCCGGTACGACGTATATCCAGGCGAACAGAAGCATAAAACTTGAGTGCATTACCACCCGTGGTGGTCTCAGGATTACCAAACATAACCCCGATCTTCATACGAATCTGGTTAATAAAGATCACCAGGGTATTGGAGCGTTTAATATTGGCTGTTAACTTACGCAACGCCTGGGACATCAAACGTGCCTGTAGCCCCATATGGGAATCCCCCATATCCCCTTCAATTTCTGCCTTGGGCGTTAATGCAGCCACCGAGTCAATAACCACCAGGTCTACACTGCCAGAACGCACCAGCATGTCCGTAATTTCCAGCGCCTGCTCACCGGTGTCTGGCTGCGAAACCAGTAATTCATCAACATCAACACCCAGCTTTTCTGCATAGAGTGGATCCAGTGCATGCTCAGCATCGATAAATGCCGCTGTACCCCCGGCTTTCTGAATTTCAGCCACCACATGCAAAGTTAATGTTGTTTTACCTGATGATTCAGGCCCGTATATCTCTACCACACGCCCCCTGGGCAATCCACCTATACCCAGTGCTACGTCCAGTGAAATGGATCCTGTCGATACCGCTTCAATATTACGCACCGCAGTTGAATCTCCCATCCTCATAACCGAGCCTTTACCAAACTGTTTTTCGATCTGACTCAGTGCAGCACTCAAAGCCATTTTCTTATTATCATCCATTGTCATCTCCCCGTTATTTCTATGAAAACACAGCAAATGCCATGTTGTTAGCGATGCTGAAGCACCTGATTGACTCAAATACCTCGATTTAGATGAAGATTAGTCTATACTTTTTAACATGTCAATATATTTTATTAGTTATATATTTTTTACCACCTTATATTTTGTATCGATCATGGAAAAAATCGAGTAAACTTAAACAACTGAAAATACAGGGTTAAATCGTGGACAAGAACGCCAGACTGCCGAACGAGATCAAATGGGCCACCCGGCAAAGATTACAATTTATTGAAGTGTCAGCCTATTACACCGGCATTATTAGCCGAAGCACGCTAGCCTCAGCCTTCGGCATATCAGACCCGGCAGCTACCAAGGATCTGAAGCTTTATAACGAACTGGCGCCTGACAACCTGAGCTACAACCCTGCCCTGTTTGGTTTTGTACCCACAAATAACTTTAAACCACTGTTTGCCAACATGGATACAGATACCGTACTACCCATGATTGCCAGCAACCTGTTATCAGCCGATAACCCCTCTGATGATGACCAGCTCTATGGCATTACAATCGAAAGTCTGCCTCTGCCAGGTCGCATGCCGGATAAAGAAGTGCTGTCACAAATTATTCGCGCCATTAAGGGACACAAAAAATTAACCATGACTTACCACTCTTTATCAAATCGAGACAATCAGGAATTAAGAATTATTGAACCACATGCCATTATCAACAACGGATTACGCTGGCATTTACGAGCCTACAACCATGATACCTATGATTTTCGCGACTTTGTTTTATCACGCATTGCTAACGCAAACATGCTGGATGATAATGCGGAGTCCAGTGCTGAATACGATGATGACTGGATGGAAATCATTACAATCCAGTTACAACCCCATCCCGGACTGAATGACAAACAACGCCTTACTTTAAAATTTGATTACAATATGGAAAACGACATGATTGAATTACATGTACGACGCGCACTGGTAGCCTATGTATTACAACGCATGTCAGTTGATACTACGAAAGATCATTCACTAAACCCCAATGCTTATCAACTGATTGTTGTTAACCGTGATGAAATCGAACCCTTTGCGGGCTGGGCATTTTTATAAGCCAATAATCAACCCGCCATCCAAACGAGGGATGATTAACTGTAACCCAAGTATATAATTACACTATCAGTCGCAGGAACAACTTTAGAAATCAGCTTCAAAGGCCGATGCTGATGGGTCTGGACACATAAATGACGATGGACATATGAAAACATGACTACGCTAAAATTACTTAACAGATACATACTTGTATTTGTATTTACCATGATTACTGCTTGTGGTGGCGGCGGCGATGGTGGTGGTATCAGCAATAATGCTCCTGTCGCTAATAACGATAATATTGAAACCAATGAAGACGCTGAAGTAAATATACTGCTTGCAGGCTCAGACGCTGATCAAGATACAATATATTTCAATGTTAATAATCCACAACATGGCAGCTTAACAGGCACAGCACCCAATTTAGTATACACGCCTGATCTCAATTATTATGGCACTGACAGCTTCACGTTTACTGTCAATGACGGTACTGACTCCAGCTCACCAGCAACTATCAATATCATAATCAATCCTGGCTACGACGCACCTGTCGTTTTTAATCAAAATATCAACGTTGACGAAGATACGACTTCAGGTATCACACTCACGGTAGATAATATTGAAGGCAACCCCCTGAGCTATTCAGTAACAGAACCATCCAATGGTACGTTAAGTGGAACCGCACCTGACCTGACCTACGCCCCGAATGCCAATTATTATGGCAGCGATAATTTCAGCTTTACCGTTAATGATGGCACCGCTGACAGCAACACGGCCTTAGTTAGCATCACCGTCAACGCGATTAATGATGCACCTGTAGCAAATAATCAAAACATCATCCTGGACGAAGACACACCCACCAGCATTAGCCTGACTACTTACGATACAGAAGGTGATGCCCTGAGCTATTCTGTAACAACACCGTTACACGGCACATTAAACGGAACGGCACCTAACCTGACCTACACCCCGGATGCCGATTATTATGGCAGCGACAGTTTCAGCTTTACCGTCAATGATGGCACTGCTGACAGCAATACCGCC
>JAOUQA010000208.1 GCA_029879605.1 Gammaproteobacteria bacterium | reverse complement strand
ATCAATTCTATCAGATCCCCTTCTTCGACCAGTCCAATCGCACCACCTTCAGCGGCTTCTGGCGAAGCATGGCCAATGGACAGACCTGAGGTTCCACCCGAAAAACGACCATCTGTCAGCAATGCACAGGCTTTACCCAGACCCTTGGATTTAAGATAAGACGTTGGATACAGCATCTCCTGCATACCGGGGCCGCCTTTGGGGCCTTCATAACGAATAATCACCACATCCCCGGCTTTGACCTGATCGCCAAGAATGGCCTCAACGGCATCATCCTGGGACTCAAAGATTCGTGCTGGCCCGGTAAACTTGAGAATACTGTCATCGACACCCGCGGTTTTAACAATACAGCCGTGTTCTGCAATATTGCCAAACAATACGGCCAGTCCACCTTCCTGCGAGTAAGCATGGTCTTTATTTCGAATACAGCCCTGCTCTCGGTCGGTATCCAGGGACCAGCGTTTTTCCTGGGAAAATGCCTGCTGTGTCGGGACATTACCCGGCGCAGCTGAATAACGTTGCCTGGCCTTTTCATCCGCCGTGGTCGCTATATCCCACTGGCTAAGAGCATCAGCCATGGATGGGCTATGTACCGTACTGCAATCGGCATGTAATAAATCTGCACGATTTAATTCAGCCAGTATCCCCAGTACACCCCCAGCCCGGTGAACATCTTCCATGTGATATTTCTGGGTGGATGGGGCAACCTTGCATAACTGGGGTACCTGGCGAGACAGACGATCAATATCATCCATGGTGAAATTAATCTCACCTTCTTCAGCTGCTGCCAGTAAATGCAACACGGTATTGGTAGAACCACCCATCGCAATATCCAGGCTCATGGCATTTTCAAAGGCCTTAAAACTGGCAACCGAACGGGGCAATACCGACTCATCATCCTGTTCATAATAACGTTTGGTAATCTCGACGATCAGTCGACCGGCTTCAAGAAATAACTGTTCCCGGTCTGCATGGGTGGCCAGCAAGGAACCATTACCGGGCAATGACAAGCCCAGAGCTTCAGTTAAACAGTTCATTGAATTAGCCGTAAACATACCTGAACAGGAACCACAGGTAGGACAGGCAGAGCGCTCTACCATGGCAACGTCTTCATCGGATTCGTCCGGGCTGGCTGCCATCACCATGGCATCAACCAGGTCAAGATGGGTTTCAATACCGTGCAACTTTGCTTTGCCCGACTCCATTGGACCACCGGATACAAATACCACGGGAATATTAAGTCGCATGGCTGCCATAAGCATGCCGGGGGTAATCTTGTCACAATTGGAAATACAGACAATGGCATCTGCACAATGGGCATTGACCATATACTCGACGGAATCGGCAATAATTTCCCGGGAAGGCAGTGAGTAGAGCATGCCACTATGTCCCATGGCGATACCATCATCCACTGCTATCGTATTGAATTCTTTGGCTATAGCACCCGCTTTTTCAACTTCACGGGCAACCAGCTGACCTAAATCTTTTAAATGAACATGACCCGGAACAAACTGGGTAAATGAATTTGCAATCGCAATGATGGGCTTATCAAAATCCCCATCTTTAACCCCTGTGGCCCTCCACAGTGCTCTCGCGCCTGCCATGTTACGACCATGAGTGGTCGTTCTGGAACGATATTCAGGCATGAATCACCTCTATCTAACCTATTTTTCGCGCATTGTAAGGGAAGATGAGGGTATGTCCACCATAAAATAAAAGAAAGTTATTATTTATTTAACACCGAATGAATATATTCACTTTTAATACATATAGAAAACATGCCAGATATCAACCACTTATTACTATAGCCTGATACTGGAAATCGCCTGTTTTAGCTCTTCGGCAACCGCATGCAAATCTTCACTGGCAACAGCTGTTTGCTGCAATGATTCTGCGGTGGTTTCTGATACACGACTAATTTTTACAATATTCTGACTGATTTCTTCTGCCACCGAATTATGCTCCTCGGAGGCCCTGGCTATCATGGTGTTCATATCATTAATACTGGTCACGGCCAGGGTAATTGAATTTAGAACATCACCTGCCCTGGCAGCTGTAGTCCTTGTTAAATCAGCCTGGGTACGACTCTCGGCCATGGCTTCAACTGCCTCAGCTGCACCCGCCTGTAATTTCTCAATCATTTGCTGAATTTCTTCTGTCGATGACTGGGTGCGTTGCGCCAGGACACGGACTTCATCCGCAACAACCGCAAAACCACGCCCCTGTTCTCCAGCTCGAGCTGCTTCAATGGCTGCATTCAACGCCAGTAAATTAGTCTGTTCTGCAATACTACGAATCACATCCAGTACTGAACCAATTTCTTCTGAATTACTTTTTAAAACCTCAATCACTGCTGAGGTATGCTCAACTTTCTGCACCAGCAGACCAATAGCATTATTAGCTTCTTTTACAACACCCTGACCGGTACTGACTTCATCATTAGCATAACTGGCTGAACTGGCCGCCTGTTGTGCATTTTGTGCTACATCATGAACAGTTGCCGTCATCTGGTGCATGGCTGTTGCCACCTGCTCAGTCTCACGAAGCTGTAATATCATGGCCTGGTTTGATTGCTCAGTGGTATGTGCCAGCACCCCGGCTGAGGTAGATAATTTTAAAACCGACTCGTTAATACTTTGTACCATCGACCCAATCTTACTCTGTAATTCACCTGCATTTTTTGCGATGTAGCCAATCTCATCTGTGGATACTGGCAGAATCTCACCTTTAAAATCACCACTGGCCAGCCGGGAAATATTTTCCACCAGGCACCTTGCAGGCTGAACAATAGTTTTTTGAATAAAAAAATAAAAAACAGCAAAACAGATAGTTAATACCAGGACTAGTGAAATCAACATGAACTGAAAATGTTCATATAAATCACTCCTGTGCTGACTGATATGATTATTTAATGACGAATTAAAATCAACACGCGACTCCATTGCCTGTAAAAAATCCATACTATGCGACCACATATATGATAACTGCCACATGAATATACCCACTATCAGTAAGACACTCATAGCAGCAATTGTAAGTAACTTATTTCGTAAACTTCTGCGAATGAAATTGAACATGAACTGTACCCGGCCCTTTTATTTTTTACTACATCTATATCTGACTAGCGACCGATTCACGCAAAACTTAATAGCCAAAAAAAACCCCTCGATAGAGGGGTTTTCTATAACAAAAAAAGACTGACTTATTCAACCACAACCGACTTACCTGAAGTCACAGGTAAACGAGGCATGGTTTGCTGTGGGAAAGGCCCGGTTAATGATTCTAAAAATGCAACCAGGTTCTTTGCCTGGCTGGCATTTAAATCAATATTTAACTGCGTTTTTGCCATTACTTTAACTGCTTCATCCAGTGTTACAACTTTACCATTATGAAAATAAGGCGCTGTCACCGCAATATTACGCAGGGTCGGAGTACGGAACAAATTATTGTCATCCGCTTTACCTGTTACATTTTCACGGCCTTTATCCGAAGCAAGATCATATTTTTTAACATAACTGTTATCAGTAAAAGTTGGGAACTTCATTAATACCGGGGTACCCAGTTTCACACCCGCCTGGCCATTAAAAGCCGGACCTGAATGACAGGATGTACAACCCAGCTCAGCAAACAGGTTCATGCCTTTAACCTGCTGAGAAGTTAATGCTTTTTTATCGCCTTTTACATAACGATCATAAGCACTATCAGGTGTAATCAATGTACGCTCATACGCAGCAATCGCCATGGCAGCCTGATCGATAGTCATTTTGCTATCACCAAAAGCGGTCTTGAACATTGTTTTATAACCATCCATAGAACGAACACGCTGCATCACCAGGTCATGGTTTTTCATTCCCATTTCAATAGGATTAGTCATCGGACCTTTAGCCTGGTCTTCCAGGGTATTGGCACGACCATCCCAGAACTGGGTTGAATAGAAAGCGGCATTCCAGACAGTAGGCGCACCACGGCCACCGGTCTGACCATTAACACCCATAGAATTAGGACGACTGTCATCACCACCTTCCATCACGTTATGACATGAATTACAGGAAACAGTACCGGTGCTTGAAATACGTGGATCAAAATACAGTGTTTTACCCAGCTCAACTTTCGCAGCTGTGGTTGGATTATTGGCAGGGGCAGGGGCTTTGTCTGGTAAAGCCTGCCAGCTTGTTGCATGGGCTGATGTAAAAACGACCAGCGTACTCACACTGATCATTGCTAAAAGCTGCTTCATTCTTTACTTCTCCATTAACATTATAATTCAGACGGGATTCTATAGTTCCGGATGCAATATAACAAATTGTCTATTACAATCGTTTTAATAGAAATTACCTATCAATAGACCATGACCCTGACTGAACTTCGCTATATTGTTGCCGTTGCTAAACACCTGCATTTTGGTAAGGCGGCTACCTCATGCCATGTTAGTCAGCCCACACTGAGCCTGGGTATTAAAAAACTGGAAGACGAGCTGGGTGTAGAAATATTCGAGCGTGCTGCCCGCAATGAAATCCGTATTACCCACCAGGGTCATCGCATTATTGAACAGGCACAAAGAACGCTGGAAGAAGCTTCAAATATCAAACACATTGCACAGATGCATCAGGACCCCCT
>JAOUQA010000206.1 GCA_029879605.1 Gammaproteobacteria bacterium | reverse complement strand
CCGTATCACGCATTACAGCCAGGGCTCGCATATCGGAGACAAGGTTGTTATAACCAAATGACACACCTCGGTCACAGACCATGATTTGCTGATTACCCGTGGAGCGCGCCTTATCGACAACATTTTTCATGTCCCAGGGCGCCATGAACTGACCTTTTTTTATATTAACCGGCTTACCGGCTGCTGCAACTTTAAGAATAAAATTAGTCTGTCGACAGAGAAAAGCAGGTGTCTGAAGGATGTCCACCACTTCTGCCACTTCATCCATGGGAGTGTCTTCATGAACATCGGTAATAACAGGCACACCCAGTTCAGTTTTTATTTTTTCCAGTATGCGTAAGCCCTCTTCCATACCCAGGCCACGAAAACTGTCCATCGAAGAACGATTGGCTTTATCAAAAGAGGATTTATAAATAAAAGGAATATTTAATTTATCTGTGATCTCTTTCAAGGCTGTGGCGGTTTCCATTGCCAGTGCTTCACTTTCAATAACACAGGGACCGGCCAGGAGAAAAAAAGGCTGATCCAGGCCAACCGTATAACCACATAAATTCATCAAGCGCGATCTCCAGTCGATGCATCACGATGTTTACAGGCAGCCTTAATAAAATCACTAAATAGAGGATGCCCATAACGGGGGGTAGAAGTAAATTCCGGATGAAACTGGCAGGCAACAAACCAGGGATGCTCTTTTAATTCAACAATCTCTACCAGATTGTTATCCACTGATTTACCGGAAATAACCAGGCCTGCCTGAGTTAATGTTTCCATATAGTCATTATTAAATTCATACCTGTGTCGATGACGCTCATGAATCTGGTCCTCCGCATAAATTTCACGGGCATGACTACCAGCAACCAGGTTACAGTCCTGACCGCCCAGGCGCATAGTGCCGCCCATATCTGAATGCTCATCCCGTTGTTCTATCGAACCGTCCCTGGATTTCCACTCGGTAATCAACGCAATAACCGGATTATCTGTATCAGGCATAAATTCTGTACTATGGGCATTGGTCAAACCGGCAACATTGCGTGCGTACTCAATTACTGCAACCTGCATGCCCAGGCAGATACCTAAATAAGGTACCGCATTTTCACGGGCATATTTAACGGCAGCAATCTTACCTTCCACGCCACGGCGACCAAAACCGCCAGGTACAAGTATCGCATCCAGTTTCTGTAACTGACTCATATCACCCTGCTCCAGGGTTTCTGAATCGATATAGCGAATTTTTACTTTTACCCGGTTGCTGATCCCTGCATGACTCAGGGCTTCATTCAGCGATTTATAAGACTCAGTCAGATCAACATACTTTCCAACCATACCAATAGTAACTTCAGAGTCCGGGTGCTCCAGGGCATCAACTACCTTCTGCCATTCAGACAAATCAGCATCCGGTACATCCAGCTTTAATTTCTCAACGACAATTTTGTCCAGACCCTGATCATGTAACCATTGGGGGATTTTATAAATATGATCCAGATCCTTGGCTGAAATAACCGCCCGTTCTTCAACATTAGTAAACAATGCAATCTTGCGACGATCGTCTTCACGCAAATAACTTTCAGATCTGCATAGCAGTATATCTGGCTGGATACCTATGGAGCGTAATTCTTTTACCGAGTGCTGGGTGGGTTTAGTTTTAACTTCACCGGCTGTTGCAATATAAGGCACCAGGGTAAGATGGATAAAAATAGCTCGATCATGACCCAGTTCAACACCCATCTGGCGAATGGCTTCGATGAAAGGCAGGGATTCAATATCACCCACCGTACCGCCAATTTCCACCATGGCAATATCGGCATCACCAGCACCTTCAATAACCGAACGCTTGATCTCGTCGGTAATATGCGGAATCACCTGAACTGTGGCACCTAAATATTCACCACGACGCTCCTTGCGAATTACCGTCTCGTAAATACGACCCGAAGTAAAGTTACTCGCCTGGCTGGTTTTAGAATTTACGAAACGCTCATAATGACCAAGGTCCAGATCAGTTTCAGCACCATCATTGGTTACATAAACTTCACCATGTTGAAAAGGACTCATAGTGCCGGGATCGACATTAATATAGGGATCAAGTTTGAGCATTCTGACCTTAAGGCCACGGGCTTCAAGAATAGCCCCTAAAGAAGCTGCGGCGATACCCTTACCCAGGGATGAAACAACACCGCCAGTAATAAATATATATCGGGTCATAAAGTATTATCTGGCCTTATGAGGAATTTTTTATAGTGGTGACCCAACGGTCAGCGCATATTAGCAAATAAATACATAATCCTCAATTGAGATACTCTAAAATCAATCTATGAGAACAGAAAAACATCCCTGTGACAGACATGTTTACGACCATCAGTCAGCGCCCGAAAAGGGTCGTGAAACTCAGTATACTGAACATTAAGTATATTACATAACTTATTGTTTTATAATGATAACAAACCGATAATATTTACTTATGACTCTCCAGTCCATATACACTGCAAGAATACAATCTGATAATTTTGTAGCCGACCCTGCACAACAGAAAATAATCAGCAAACTTAACCAGCTATATACAGAACTGTGTGAACAGGAGTCTGCGAAACATCAATTCGTTAATAAAATAAGCAGAACAATGGGGTGGTCTAACCAGGTCAAAGGTATTTATTTATGGGGTGGCGTTGGTCGAGGCAAAACCTGGTTAATGGATATGTTCTATGATGCACTACCCTTCAAAGGAAAAATTCGTCTGCATTTCCATCACTTCATGCAAGCTGTTCATGATGAACTTACCTTGCTAAAGGGGCGCACCAACCCATTAATTCTGGTGGCAAGAAACTTTGCAAAAAACACATCGATTCTCTGTCTAGATGAATTTCATGTGGCAGATATTACTGACGCCATGTTATTACATGGTCTGCTTGATGAGCTATTCAAATCGGGTCTTACCCTGGTTGTCACTTCAAACCAGCAACCTGATGAACTTTATAAAAACGGTTTACAAAGAGAGCGTTTTTTACCGGCTATTGAACTCATTAAGCAACACACCCAGATTCTCAATATAGATGGCCAGATCGACCATCGTCTTCGATTACTGGAACGGGCAGATATCTGGTATTACCCCCTGTCTGACCACAACAATCAACAGCTTGACGAGCGTTTTAAAGAATTAGCACCCTGTAAAGGAGTATCTAATACAACTCTGCAAATAAACTATCGAAGCCTGGTCTGTAGAATGTGTGCTGATGATGTTGCCTGGTTTGATTTTAATGTCCTCTGTTCCGGACCAAGGGCCACCGCTGACTATATAGAAATAGCCAGATGCTTCCACACTGTATTGATTTCAGGCATTCCACAAATGGATGAGTCACAGGATGACAAAGCACAGCGCTTTATTAATATGATTGATGAATTCTACGACAGAAATGTTAAACTGATAGCCACATGTGAAACGATGCCTGTCGATTTATACATGGGTCGACAGCTTATTTTTGATTTTCAGAGAACAGTCAGTCGACTGGAAGAAATGAGATCACACAACTACCTGAGTAAACCGCATCGTCCATAATCAGGCCTAATTTACGTTCATGTAGTTTTTTATGACTAAGTATTTTGCATTTTTAATTATTTTCACAATATCATTATGCTCTCATGCATCTAATGACAGTAATTTCAGTTTTGATGATCACCCTCTCAGTTCACAATTAAACTTACCTGACTGGTTTAAATTAAGCTTTCTTGATCTTCAGGAAAGCCTGCAGGAAGCCAATAATAACCAACGCGGTCTGATTATTTATTTTGAACGCAAAAACTGCGCTTATTGCAAAGCACAGCTAGATATCAACTGGGGTGCCAGTGATATCGTCACCTATACACAAAAACACTTTGATGTCATTGCGATTGATGTAGGAGGACAACGAACAGTCACCGATTTCGATGGTAACAGCCTCAGCGAAAGTGAATTTGCCGATAAGATGAAAACCAATTTTACTCCGTCATTCCTGATATTTGATAATGAAGGCAAACTGGCATTAAGACTCTATGGATTCCGGCCACCCTATCAATTCCGTGCTGCACTGGAATATGCCATTGATAAACATTACAGGAAAGAAAGCTTTAAGAACTACCTGGCAAGAGCAGAAACAGCCATGAGTTTTGGCAATGACGAACTCAATGAAAATGATGTATTTTTTAGTTATACCCAGCCAGTCAATTTAAATCGATCAGTAAAAACTGCTAATAAACCCCTGGCCGTCTTCTTTGAACACCCCAAATGCCATGCCTGTGATGTCTTACATGCAGGACCAATGAATCAAAATGAAATAATCCGCAAATTAAACAAAATGATTGTTGTGCAGATAGATACCACACAGAATTATTCAGTTGTCACACCTGACGGAAAACAGACTACAGCCAAAGCATGGGCTGACCAACTGGAACTTAATTTTGCACCGGCTATTATATTTTTCGACAACAAAGGCCATGAAATCATCCGGATTGAATCGGTCGTAAAGTTCAATCGATTAAACAATGTTATTCAGTATGTGCTTGAGGATGGCCACTTGTCTTACCCAACGTTCCAGCGCTGGCGTGAAAGAGATCAAAATGAAAAACGATAATATATCCAGAACAGTTGAAGCCATCTGCAGCCAGGGATGCACTTCAGTGTCGGGTATTATTGATAT
>JAOUQA010000205.1 GCA_029879605.1 Gammaproteobacteria bacterium | reverse complement strand
CTATGTCATAATTTTTTAGGATTAGCTGGTCTTTAATAGCTCTTTTTAATACCCACCTGGAAATTTTACGTACCAGGCCGGTTTGTTCGGCGAGGGGGATGAAATCATCTGGTGGAATAATCCCGCGTTTTGGATGATTCCACCTGAGTAAGGCTTCGATACCCTCTATACTGTTCTGTTTAATATTCAGTTTGGGCTGGTAATGAATTTCAAACTGGTTGTTATTTATTGCTTCAACAAGATCGGAATACAGAAACAATGTGTTTTTCCGTGTGTTTTCCTGTTCGGGGCTGTATATGGCATATTCATAGTTATTATTTTTAACATGATACATGGTTAGATCAGCATGCTTCATCAGGATTTCAGGTTGTGTCCCGTGTTCAGGATAAAAAGAAATGCCAAGACTGCCAGATATATGAAAACGTTCATCATCAATAATGAATTCGCTTTTCAATGAGGTCGAGATTCTTTCAGCAATGTTTCTGGTTGTTTCCGTATCCGTGTGTCTTAGCAGGATGGCAAACTCATCCCCACCGATACGTGCGACGGTATCGATATCTCGTACAATGCTTTTGATTCTTGTTGCAACTTCTATTAATAATTTGTCTCCATATTCATGGCCAAGGGCATCATTGATTTCCTTGAAACGATCAAGATCAAGCATGCAGATGGCAAGTTGATTGTTGTCATGCTTCGCTTCATTAATGGCCTGATTGATTCTGTTGGTGAGCAGCACCCTGTTCGCTAGCCCTGTCAGTGGATCATGCAGTGAATCATGTTCGATAAGTTGTTTCTGGTTATCAAGTCGGCGATATAAGTTTGTCAGTATAATGGCAAGCCATATTGATACCCATAAAACTATTACAGATGCTATCAGTACAGGCATTCCAAGTCGCTTGAAATAAAATGAGTTATCTTCTTTTGCTGAAGTATGTGTGAGTAGCAGGGAATAGGGAGTATCTGCAATTTTTGATGTATGCGAAATATGCTTTAAGTTGTTGTCAATGACATATTTATCCTGAGGATCTTTTTTTGTTAAAGCTGAGATTAATGCTTTAGCCTGGGATGTATCAAGTTGTGGTTCGTGACCGCCGTGCAGGGCAATTATTTCCCCATCAGTATGTTGCAGTATAATGCTGAGCCTGGATGTAATAATTAGCCTGTCTTTATTAACCCATGAAATCCAGTCTGCTTCTCTGGCGTTTTTATTTGGGGTGTTTGCGGTTATTTGTAAAGCGATGTCTTTTAATAGTTCCTGTTGTTTAGAAGCGGTAAATGAATCAATGCTCTGGTATGCAATGAGGCCGATAAATGCCAGGCTGCCTAATCCAATGCAGGGTATAAAGAAATAAAGAGATTTAAATTTCATATCTGTAAAAATGTTAATTTTATAAATTATTTTTTATATTTTTCTGTTTTCTTTGTGATAAGTGCTAATTCCTGCCAGTTTGTAGACCATGCAGTGTCGTGATAGACCTGCTGCTAAATTTATAAAGCCAAATATAATGATTAAAATAGATATTGTTTTGTTGTTAATGATTTCCTGATCAATAATTCCAAGATAAATACATGCTATGCCCAGTAGCAGGCGTATAGCCTGGTCAATAGTATGTAGATTGCGTGTTAAATGCATCTTCGTTGTGTCTCTTGTTGATTTAATGGTGAGAAAACATTTTATTTAGAAAAACACGGATTTATTTCAATATGCTGGGGGATGCACAGTGAATTTTATTGGTGTAATTTGGTGATCGTGTTTTTCAGGTTAACTGGATGATAGCCATGCAGTTAGTGTGCTTGATTCTATAGTAATGTTGTTTTTCAGCAATGCCCCATGTGAGTGATTTGGTCGGGGTGAAATTATCAGCTATTACACAGATCAGATTGCTGCCTGGTTCAGATTGAAGTCAGGGGTAGGGATTTTCTTGCGCCAGGCTATTCGAACTTGCATGGATGAATCTGTTAATTAATATCCAGTAATTCACTCACCCGATGAACGGCAGTAATTTTCATACCTTCGGGCATATCATTTTTCTTTGGCATATTGTCTTTGGGAATGACTGCATGAGTAAACCCATGTTTTGCAGCTTCCTTCAGGCGCTCCTGTCCGTTGGGGACAGGACGGATTTCACCTGCAAGTCCAATCTCGCCAAAGGTGATCATGTCCCTTGGAAGTGGTCTGTTTCTAAAGCTGGAGAGTATGGCCATTAACATGGCAGTATCTGCTGCTGTTTCGGTGACACGTACGCCGCCCACGATATTAATGAACACATCCTGGTCATACATGGCAATACCACCGTGCCTGTGTAGTACGGCAAGTAACATTGATAAGCGGTTCTGATCCAGGCCGAGTGTGACTCGACGTGGATTGCCAAGGTGAGACTCATCAACCAGGGCCTGTACCTCAACCAGTAATGGACGGTTGCCTTCACGGGTAACGGTTACAACTGTGCCGGGTACGGGTTCGTCGTGGCGTGACAGGAAAATGGCTGAAGGATTGCTGACTGTTTTTAAACCTTCTTCAGTCATGGCAAACAGCCCCAGTTCATTAACTGCACCGAAACGATTTTTGACTGCACGTATCATGCGGTAACGTTCGCCCGGGTCGCCTTCAAAATATAAAACGGTATCGACCATGTGTTCCAGTACACGGGGGCCGGCGAGTGTTCCCTCCTTGGTAACATGACCTACTAAAAATAGAGCTGTGTTTGTTTGCTTGGCAAAACGAACCAGTTGTGCAGCGCTTTCACGTACCTGTGCTACTGCACCGGGGGCTGATTGTAACTGTTCTGTATAAACTGTCTGAATCGAATCGACCACCATAAGTTGGGGCTGTTCTTTTTGTGCCAGTTTTAACATATGTTCAACACAGGTTTCAGTGAGCAGGTTGAAGGCATTGTCATTTAAGCCCAGTCGACGTGCACGCAAGGTAACCTGTTGCAGCGATTCTTCCCCGGTGACATATAAAGCTTTTAGATTTTGACCCAGGCTGGCCAGCGTTTGGGTAAGTAAAGTTGATTTGCCTATGCCGGGATCGCCACCAATTAAAATAACCGAGCCGTGTACCAGGCCGCCACCCAGTACTCGGTCAAGTTCACTTATTCCTGTGGCTGTTCTGGGTTCTGCATCAAGATGAATATCCGCCATGTTCTGGATGGTGGAAGTGCCGGCAAAACCGGTAAAGCGTGGGTTGCTGTTTTCTTTCGCGCTGATGCTTTCGATTAAGGTATTCCATTCATTGCAGTCACCGCATTGTCCTGACCACTTGGGATGTAAGGCACCACAGCTAGTGCATTGATACTGAATTTTGTTTTTAGCCATTAACCATGACCTGTCGTGCATTGGTAGTGGGTTTTATTTTGATGCTTCATTAGCCACCGTCCATGTCGTTGTCTATTTCAATTTCATCTGATGTGCTGCTGTCAATAGCGGGCGTGATCTTGGTGATTTGCACAGCATTGTTCTGGGTTTTAATAATTTCAATCGGGTGTTGTGCAATCATTAAACTGGTGCCGGGTTCGGGAATGATTTCCATATGTTCAAGAATTAACCCGTTTATGGTTTTAGGGCCATTTACTGGCAGGTTCCAGCCCAGGCTGCGGTTGATTTCGCGAATATGTGTATTGCCACTAATCAGGTAACTATTATCATCCAGTGGTTGAATGTTGGTGCTGGTGACATGGGATGTGGTTGTGAATTCACCCACCACTTCTTCAAGAATATCTTCCAGTGTAACCAGTCCCTGGATATCACCATATTCATCCACGGCCAGTGCAGTACGACGTTTGTTATGCTGAAAGTTTTCCAGTTGTTTATATAATGATGTGCCTTCGGGTATGTAATAGGCTTCACGAATCTGTTTTTCAAGATTTTCCCGGGTGAGCTCTTCGTGAGTCATTAAGTTAATCACCCGGCGCATATGAATAATGCCGACGATATTGTTGATGTCATTGCGATAAAAAGGAATGCGTGTGCGATGACACATGGTGAGCTGGGTAAGTATATCATCCCAGTCATCTTCAAGATCGATAGCAGTAATTTCATTACGAGGAACCATGATGTCATCAACCGTGGCATCTTCCAGGCTTAATATTCCCATCAGCATTTCCTGATGCTTGCGTGGGATCAGTTTGCCGGTTTCCCTTACCACAGACCGTAATTCTTCAACACTGACGCCTTCGTATTTTATGGTATCCGGTTTAACACCAACCACTCTTAACAGGCTGTTGGCCATGCTGTTCACCAGGAATACCAGTGGGTATAGAATTTTTAATAAGGGGGTATAAACATAGGCAGCAGGAAAGGCGATTCTTTCCGGGTGCAGGGCGGCCAGGGTTTTAGGGGCGACTTCAGCAAAAATTAAAATCACGAAAGTAAGTAAGCCGGTTGCGATAGCGATACCGGTTTCACCCAGTAGCCGGAGTGCTATTATCGTAGCAATTGCCGATGCCAGGATATTAACAAAATTATTACCCAGTAAAATGATGCCGAGTAATCGATCAGGTCTTTGCAAAAGCTTCTGGGCAAGTCTGGCGCCACGATGGCCTTTTTCTGCCAGGTGTCTCAGCCGGTAGCGGTTAAGTGACATTAACCCGGTTTCTGAACTGGAAAAAAATCCGGATAGCAGGATTAGAATGCTTAGCAGGGTGAATAAAACACCCGTCGGTATATCGTTC
>JAOUQA010000204.1 GCA_029879605.1 Gammaproteobacteria bacterium | reverse complement strand
CATCAATCTTGGGCTTAGGAACATAATCAATCGCACCTAGCTCAAGTGCCTGTAAAGTCACTGCCGCACCTGCATCAGTTAGAGTCGAAATCATAACAACTGGCATAGGCCTCAGACGCATCAGGTTCTTTAAGAAGCTAATTCCATCCATTTTTGGCATTTCAACGTCAAGCGTGATCACATCAGGTGTTAACATTTTAATTTTATCACGGGCTATATACGGATCATTTGCCGTCCCTACAACCTCAATGTCAGGATCACTGGACAATATCTCAGTCAGCACTTTTCTTATTAATGCGGAGTCATCAACAATTAGTACTCTAACTTTTGCCATAATCAATAATTCTAATATATTTAACTTAATTCTTGTCTAGAACAACTCTATTTCACCTTCAACTGGTTCTACTTTTAGTTGATCGAGATATTTCTCTTCACGTCGTGTGATCGTGTCATTATGCATACGGATCAGTTTTTTCATCTTAACTTTTCCAGTTTTTGGAAAATAATGGACTTTACGAGGATAGTTATCTCCAAGGTCTTGCGCAGCAATGTAATATCCTTCTGTTGTCATGTAATCGAGAACAAAGTCTATATTCTTCTGACCAACATCTAGGCCGATTTTCATAACCTTACCACCACCAAATAACTTAAATTCAAGATTCTTCCTCTGTCCCCCATTATGCATAATATCATTTATCAAATGCTCCATTGCAAAGTTACCATAACGTGCTGCATCACTAATCGATGAAACATCCACACTACCTCTATTAACAGGCAACATAAAATGATTCATACCACCGATCCCTAGCTTTGTATCTCTAACACATGCAGAAACACATGAACCTAGCACTGTCGTCACATATTCATTATTCATAGTCACATAATATTCGCCAGGCAGTATTTTCGCCGCATAGCTGTTATGTGTTTTATCCCAATAACGCTTAATGTGCTCATACCCTTTTAACACAGGCGGCATTGGTGGCAAATTGTTTTTAGAACTTGATAACATAATTAGCCAATCTTCTTATATACTGTTTTTCCAATTGTTTGAAAACGATCAGTTAACCCCTGGAGAGACTCTGAATGACCCAGAATCATATAACCACCATCCACCAACTGATCAGCGTACCTGTTTAATAATTTTGTCTTTGTTGGTTTATCAAAATAAATAACAACATTCCGACAAAATATAATATGGAACCGACCAGTTATTGGCCATTCCTGCATAAGATTAACCTGCTTAAACTCTATTACTTTCTGCAACTCTGGTGAAACTCTCACATTACCTGCATTACTACCCTTACCTTTAAAGAACCAGCGCCTTTTAATACCTGTTTCAAGACCTTCAACTCTGGACAGCTCATAAACGCCACGTGATGCCTTAGCTAATACCGTTGTATCAATATCGCTTGCCAGTATTTTTGGTTTTGGCGCATTCCTTATACCTCCAAGCTCATCCAGTAAAGTAATCGCGAGAGTATAAGGCTCTTCTCCAGTAGAACAACCTGCCGACCAGACTTTAATACCCTGCCCAACATCACTGCGGCCACAAAGGTCTGGTATAATTGAATCACGCATCATTTCAAAGTGATGTGGTTCTCGAAAAAAAGACGTGAGATTTGTTGTAATAGAGTCTATGAACGGAGTAAATTCCATAGACATATTATTTTTTAAATATTTAACGTAATCAGCAAAACTACCAAGTTTAAGAGCCCTAATTCTTTTTACCAGGCGCGCATAATACATATCGTATTTATCGTCTGTAACAATAATTCCTGTATGATTATTCGCTATTTTACGAAGACTATTAAAGTCTTTTTCAGTAAAAACATATTCTCTACTATTATTAACTTTAACAACCATACTCTAAAGCTCCAGTAAAGTCCCTATATTCAGAAGACTGGCTGCACTATCAATCTTAGCCGATGATTTTTTCCAGATAACGTTCCTGCCTGATGACTTACATTCCTTTATAAATGCTATCAATAACTGCAGAGCCGATGCATCCAATGTTTCTATTGTGGAAGCATCAATTTCAATATCACCACTCACCGCTAACAAGCTGCTCAGTTCACCATGCATATCTTCTGCCTGCGCTATCCCGAAAATCTCAGGTAAAATCAACATATCATCATCCTCATTAGTTCTCTGAGTTTTATCTTCATCACCTGGTAATGATCCTGTTTCACTGGCTTTTACATCGTCAATATCTTTAGTCATTTCCTCCAGCGCTACTGGCTGATCAATATTCTTTTCTGCTTCAATCCCAGGAACATGAATTTTCTCATTTTCTATCTTAGTTTCCTTAAATGTCATTGGATCTACAGTGTCATTTATTTTACTTAAACTTTGTATTTCTTCTCCTGATAGCCAGGCAAGAGGGTCATGACCAAGCTTATGATCATGGCTAATTGAAACTGACAACTTTTGTTTACACGGCGATTTACTAGCTGTTTTTTTATTTACCGACTTTTTCTTTACGGATTTCTTTTTCATTGCAGCCATCAATGAGTTCTCCCAATAATAAAGTCATCTACAAGTGACTCAAATTCCTTAGCAGATCGACTTGATGGCCTGTACTCATAAATTGTTTTACCAAAACCAGGGCTTTCCGCTAACAGTACTGACTCAGTTATTTCTGTAAGCAGCATATTATCTGCAAAATATTCTTTTAGTTTACCTTTAACTTCCTGCGATAATTTTCGTCTTGCCTGGAAACGCCCAAGAACTATCCATTCTTTGTATTTATGACCAAGTACTTTTTCAAAGTTTCTTAAGGTAGACATAAGATGAGATAAACCCTGCAACGCCAGGTAATCACCAGTCATCGGGATAATTACTTCATCAACCGCAAACAGGGCATTTACAACAAGCAGGCCTGATGATGGAGGACAGTCAATGATAATAAAATCATATTGACCTTTTATATCAACAAGAATATTTCTTAACATCATGCCTCGTGACGAACCACCCTCTGACCTGTCCTCAATTTCTGACAAGCCATGACCGGCTGGTACGAGCTTAAGATTTTCTCTGACAGGATATGTGACTTCAGCTATTTGGGTACCATTTAATAAGGCTTTTTCTAGTCCACCAATATCACGCTTCATCAAACCAAGACTTGATGTAAGCTGCCCCTGAGGATCAAGATCCATTGCCAGTACTTCATATCCCTTTCTGGATAGTCCATGTACAAGATTAAGTGTTGTCGTTGTCTTGCCAACACCACCCTTTTGATTTAATACCGCTATGACGCGTGTTTGCTTCATATGTTATTTTCTGCCAGTTAGCCATTTACTATGAAGCGACATTATCGATAATTGCCAGCTCTTCCTGATCCAGCAGCTTATCTACATTCAGCAGGATCACCATTTGTTCCTCAACCATAACCATACCACTCATATATTTTGTATTAATCTTTGAGCCGAAGTTTGGAGGATCTTTTATACTATCAGTATCAATATTTAAAACATCTGATACTGCATCAACCACTACTCCCATAACATGAGAACCATCAGAGCTTTCAACAGAAAGAACTATAATGACTGTTGTTGGTGTATAGTCATAATCTTCTAGTCCAAATCGAATGCGTAGATCAACAATTGGAACAACAGTATTACGCAAATTCAAAACACCTTTCAGATATTCCGGGCTCTTGGGTATATCCCTGACTTTTTCCCAACCCCTTATTTCCTGAACACGTAAGATATTTATTCCATAATCATCATCACCGAGGCTAAAACTCAGAAATTGAGCCTGACTATCTTCATTATTTATTAAATCGTTTTCGAGTCTCATATATTCACAACTTACATTAATATCGAATTACCTACTCTACCCCTGGCTATATTCAGACCTGATCCGTATTTATACCGGAACTGGCACTAGAACTCTTCCCAGTCATCATCATCTATAGATGCCTGAGGTGCAGATGACTTACGATTAACTGGCTTAATAGTTCTTCCAGCTATTGGCTTCCCAGAACCTGAAGAAGCAACAGATTGAGATGCAGTTGAAGCATATGATATGGCTGAATCATCTACTTTAAAGAAAGCAACTAGATTATTCATTTCTGTTGCTTTATGTAATGATGATTCACTGGATGCCGAGGCCTCTTCTGCTAATGCGGCATTTTGCTGTGTAATTTCGTCCATTTGAGCCACTGCTTTATTTACCTGCTCAATTCCTGCTGACTGTTCCTGTGATGCAGCCGCAATTTCTGAAATAATATCACCAACTTTCTTAACGCTATCAACAATCTCTGTTAATGTTTCACCTGACTCATTAACCAGTTTGCCACCAGCCTCAACTTTGTCACCACTATCAGAAATTAAATCCTTAATCTCTTTTGCGGCTGTTGCACTTCGCTGTGCAAGATTACGAACCTCTGTTGCTACCACAGCGAATCCACGTCCCTGCTCACCAGCTCGCGCTGCTTCAACTGAAGCATTTAGGGCAAGTAGATTTGTCTGGAAAGCAATTTCATCAATAACACCAATTATTTCTGCAATCTTATTACTGGAAGCAGTTATTTCATTCATTGCCTCAACCGCTTCTTTAACGACATTACCACCTTTTTGAGCAAGATCTCTTGCACCAGCAGCCAGTTGATTTGCCTGTTGTGCATTATCAGCATTATTTTTAACTGTACTTGTTAACTCCTCCATGCTCGAT
>JAOUQA010000203.1 GCA_029879605.1 Gammaproteobacteria bacterium | reverse complement strand
ATAAATTCAAACTTTTTATATTTTAAATATCTATTAAATATCAAAAAAGGCCGGGGTTTAACCCGGCCTAACCACATTCCAGCAGGAGTCTACTGGCATATAACGCTTAATCAAACTGTAAATATGCGTCCCTGCATACGTATAACTATTTACTCGTAAACTCGGGATAAGCTTCCATACCACAATCTACCAGATCCATACCTTCATACTCATCCTCTTCATTCACCCGGATACCCATAACAGCTTTAATAATCGCCCAGACACACAGACTCATAACAAATACCCAGGTAAAGATTGTTAATGCACCAATTATCTGTCCAGACAAACTTACTTCAGCATTTGTTAAAGGAACCAGTAGCAGACCTAACAGTCCACAGCTACCGTGTACGGAGATTGCGCCGACCGGATCATCAATTTTTAATTTATCCAGCGCGATAATACTGAACACCACAAGAACACCACCTACCATACCGAATAGCGTTGCCTGTAAAGCAGTAGGTGTAGAAGGTTCTGCAGTGATTGCAACCAGACCAGCCAGGGCACCGTTCAGGATCATGGTTAAATCAGCTTTGCCAAATAACAGCTTAGCTGTGATCATGGCAGCTATCGCACCACCTGCTGCTGCTGTATTGGTATTCAGGAATACCATGGCAACAGAGTTAGCACTGGCCACATCACCCAGTTTCAGCACCGAGCCACCGTTGAAACCAAACCAGCCCATCCATAAGATGAATGTACCAAGTGTTGCTAAAGGAAGATTTGCACCTGGAATTGCATTTACCTGACCTTCTGGACCATATTTACCTTTACGAGCACCTAGCAGTAAAACACCTGCAAGAGCTGCAGCAGCACCGGCCATATGAACAATACCCGAGCCTGCAAAGTCTGAAAACCCAAGGTCGCCAAGCGTGTACATACCAAATACTGAAGCACTACCCCAGGTCCATGAACCTTCCATAGGATAAATAAACCCTGTCATAACAACTGCAAAAGCCAGGAATGCCCAGAGTTTCATACGCTCAGCAACAGCACCTGAAACGATAGACATTGCAGTAGCAACGAAAACCACCTGAAAGAAAAAGTCTGAAGCACCTGAATAAACAGAGTCACCACCAAAACCATTCTCTTTTGAAGCTGATAAAGCATCTACTACAAGAGTATCACCGCCTGCAATACCTGTTAGAAACGCAGTTCCGTCATACATCAGGTAATATCCTGAAACCATATACATAATGCAGGACACAGCAAACAGCGACACATTCTTTGCCAGAATTTCAGTTGTGTTTTTCGAACGCACAAGACCAGCTTCCAGCATTGCAAAGCCAGCGGCCATCCACATAACTAATGCGCCACACACCAGAAAATAAAAGGTGTCCATTGCATATTGAAGTTCAAAAATTTGATTTTCCACTTATCTATCCCCCGTTATTAAAGCGCTTCTACGCCACTTTCACCCGTACGGATACGGACAACCTGCTCAACCGGATAGACAAATATCTTGCCATCACCAATCTTGCCTGTATTAGCCGCACTGCGAACAGATTCAATTACCTGATCTACAATACCGTCATCAACTGCGACTTCGATTTTTACCTTGGGCAGAAAATCAACGACATACTCTGCACCACGATATAATTCGGTGTGACCTTTCTGACGACCAAAACCTTTGACTTCAGTCACCGTAATACCCTGTACACCGATATCTGATAATGCTTCACGCACATCATCCAGCTTGAAGGGTTTAATTATTGCTGTTACTAGTTTCATGAACTAAAACTCCTTTCATCTTTGGGGTTAACATGCAGCTAATCCCTGATGATTTTAAAAACCGATTAATTAAAGGTCGAAACTTTTACCAAGACTAAACACCAGTGTTGTCTCGCCATCACCTGCCGCAGTAACAACATCAAGGTCTTTATCATTATTTAAAAGAGAGATCCCTAGATCCAGGCCACCCACTTCGGCACCATAAGCTAACTCTGCATATGAACCGGTGAAATCATCGCCAAACGAACCAAATGTAAGAGAAAATCCATTATGTTCAACCGTTATTGCAGAGAAGGTATAATCCAGAGCTACTGGAGCTATATCATATTCACCAACAGCGTACTCAATACTGACAGGGCCATAGCCAAACGTTAGATCTACTTCAGTGTATTTGTCATCAAACTCGTCAGTGTAGTCGTAGACAATAAATGATACGCCGTATGAAAATCCAGAAGCTTCACCGGAATAACCTACGTAGTAATCTGTTTCCAGACCTTCACCCACATCACCCCACCAGGTACCTGCAAAAAGTCCACTATCATGCTCATAATCAAATCCCGCCGAAGCACTTGAGCTTGCCTGGTATAGGCCTCTGAAATAATAATCGGATGTATAACCAATATTTCCACTCGCACCTGCAATAACCGTACTACTCACTAATGCACTCGCAATGGCTGCACTTAAAGAGATAATTTTTAATTTATTCATTGGGTAACCCTACCTATATTGTTTTAAATAAAATCATGTATAAAACCTAGAGCATGAGCCATGCCAAAATAAAAAATCTCAATTACATCAACTAGATAACATCAGTCTCGCTCTATCCCGACTAATTTCTAAATTAACAGCTGCACCATCTGTGCCCATATAATTAAGCACGCACCATATCAATGCACTAATTTTGAACAATGTTCTTAAGCTGTGCTTTACACTATTTCGGGTTACAATTAATTGAAATCACAGGGGCCTGGTAATGATCAGCAATCAAACCATTAATGAACTCGCAGAAAAAATTTCTGCCGTGCTACCTGACAGCATTAAAGCAGTACAATCAGATCTTGAAAAAAATTTGCGAGCAGTACTTGAATCATCATTTAGTAAAATGAATCTCGTCAGCCGCGAAGAATTTGATGTGCAATCTGCCCTGCTGGCCCGTAGTCTTGAAAAATTACAGCAACTGGAAAAACAGATCGAAGAACTTGAAAAACAGTAAGTATCACTAACAAACTATTGATTATGGAAAGGATGCCATGTCACTCGCAAACGTCTATACCCGTGCCCTTGTTGGCATAAAAGCATTACCTGTTACCGTTGAAGTTCATATTTCAAACGGTTTACCCTGCCTGTCCATTGTTGGCTTACCAGAGGCCGCTGTTAGAGAAAGCAAGGATCGGGTCAGGGCAGCCATTATTAATTCTCACTTTGAATTTCCCTCCCGCCGCATCACTATAAATCTTGCGCCTGCAGATTTACCTAAAGATGGTGGACGTTACGATCTACCTATCGCCATAGGTATTCTCATTGCTTCTGGACAAATCAATGGCGAAAACCTGGGCAAATATGAATTACACGGTGAACTTGCTCTCAGTGGTAAACTTCGAAGCATCTCCGGCGCACTGGCTGTAGCCCTGGGTGCAAGAGATGCTAACCGAACTTTAATTTTACCCTGCTCAGATGCAGACCAGGCCGCACTGGTTTCTGATGCCAGCATTCTACAGGCCAGTCATTTACTGGAAATATGTCGTCATTTTCAGGATCACCAGCCATTAGACCATGCAATCCCTTCTCCAGACACTCAGTCAACTATCCCAGCTCCAGATCTAAATGAAGTTCAGGGCCAGCATCACGCCAAGCGCGCGCTGGAAATTGCAGCAGCAGGACGCCATAACATGATTATGGTTGGTCCACCTGGAACAGGTAAAACCATGCTGGCCAGTCGCCTGCCAGGCATCCTGCCACCCATGTCAGAATCACAGGCACTGGAAACCGCAGCCATCTGCTCGATCAGTAACAATGGCTTCAATATCAAAAACTGGCAAAGTCGGCCATTTAGAGCCCCTCACCATACAGCTTCAGGCGTTGCCCTGGTGGGAGGTGGCTCCAACCCCAGGCCAGGTGAAATTTCCCTGGCACACAATGGCGTCTTATTTCTTGATGAACTCACTGAATTTGATCGTCATGTACTGGATGTTCTTCGTGAACCACTGGAAACCGGGGTTATAACCATTTCACGGGCAGCTCGACAGGCTGAATTCCCTGCGCGCTTTCAATTTATTGCGGCTATGAATCCATGCCCACAGGGTTATAACTGTGATGGCAAGTCTTTATGCCAGTGCAGCCAGGAACAACAGCGCAAATACCGTTCACGCATATCGGCACCCCTGCTTGATCGTATCGATATACATATAGAAGTCCCGAGGATGAGTCGCAGTGATCTTAAAAACCAGCTTACCGATACAGAATCTTCATCCGTAATTCAACAACGCACCATGAGTGCCTACGAAATTCAGCTCAACCGTTGTGGTAAAGCCAATGCTGACCTGTCGAACCGGGAAATTACTGAGTACTGCCAGCTATCTGCCAATGATGAAAAACTATTAGATACGGCCCTGGACAAACTTCAATTGTCCTCCCGCGCTCATCACCGTATCTTAAAGCTGTCTCGAACAATTGCCGATCTGGATCAGCAAAAGACTATTTCAACAAAGCACCTCACCGAGGCCATTGCCTATCGTGCACTGGATCGATTTAGCCCCAGATAATTCAGGACTATCATTTAGGATAAGGCCAGATTTCTGTTATTATCCCTGTCACGCGCCCTTAGCTCAGCTGGATAGAGTGCATCCCTCCGGAGGATGAGGTCAGAGGTTCGAATCCTCTAGGGCGCGCCATTTTCAATTGCTTGCCCTTCCGGATTACCAGC
>JAOUQA010000202.1 GCA_029879605.1 Gammaproteobacteria bacterium | reverse complement strand
CAAATCCTCCATTTATTTTTTTGATGAATCCTATATGGCTATTGCTTCTGCAAAAGAGAATTTCCTTGCCATTACTGGAAATACAGACAATGCCTACTTCAATGTCAGCGACTGCCTTACCGAAGCTAGCGAACATGCTGACCTGATACTCTGCAACCCTCCCTTTCATCAAAACAATACTATCAGCAGCCATATTGCAATCCAGATGTTTAACCAGGCACATCAACAACTCAATAAAGATGGTGAACTTTGGGTTATCGGCAATAGACACCTAAAATATCATCATGATCTTAAGAGAATTTATGCCAACTGTAGAAATATTGCGTCGAACAATAAATTCAGCATATATGCATCACTCAAATGAATTACAAATTTATCCTGTAAAATAACCTTAAATTTACTATTATCTATCTAATCCGATAATATCAATAATTAGCATGGATACGTCCCACATAACTCGAATACTAATATTATGCCTTGGCCTGTATAGCAATATACTGTCTGCAGAAGTCAAAATAACTGGTTTTGCTTCATTCGTAGCGGGCAAGGCAATTTCTGGTGATGAATTTCTTGCTGATTATCCCAAAACGGGCATTTATGATAAGGACTGGTCACTTTCACCAGATACATCTGTTGGTATTCAACTAACATCAGATATCTCCGATACCACCAGCATAACTGTACAATTAACAAACAATGGGGCATCAGACTTTGAGACACGCTCAGAATGGGCTTATATAAATTACCAGCACAGTTCTCAACTCTCTATACAATTAGGCCGTAAACGTCTTCCCCTGTATTACTATTCTGACACCTTTGATCTTGGTTATGCTTATAACTGGATAAGACCTCCTGCAGATAATTACACCTGGCAAATATCTCATTACAACGGCATCAGTTTTATATATGAGCCTCAACTATCCAGTATCGATATATTATTCAATTTATACTTTGGTAGAGAAGACTCACACAATAATGAACTACTGAGTTTATTCTCTGGCGTGCCTGTCAATGAAACCTGGAAAAACATCGCGGGCTTAGTGAGCGAACTTTCAGGAGACTGGTATGAAATCAGGCTTGCTCATATGAGCAGTCAGCTGGACAGGGAAATTAATAATACTCAGTCAGATAAAGACGCAAAGCAAAGCTTTGATGGCATATCCATCAATTTATTCTATGGGAATTTTACTTTTTTATCAGAATTTAATTTTTATGAACGTTCTTTAGCTGACATTGAAATAACAACCCATATGCAATCACTTGCATACACATATAAAAAATTTACCCCCCACATCACAAGATCCGAATTCGAGCAAACAATTAACAGCAGCAACGGTGATGAACACCATTTCACAAATAGCATCGGAATTCGCTGGGATTACAAACCAAATATTGCTTTTAAAATTCAGTATGACAAAACAACTGACAAGGGCATAACCATACCTGTTCTTGGAGATGCAGAGCTATTCACGCTGGGTGTAGATATAGTTTATTAAATAGCAAAACATGAATCATATAAATAAATATTTTAATTTGCTATCGCAATTCAAAAGCTGCACTGCCAGCAGACTACCTGTTTTTCTGTTATTTTATTTTCTGTCTTTTCCCTGCTCTTCAGGAGAGGAGCCTGTCTTTCTGATTACCGGCTTAAAATCTGAAATCACACATGTATCTCAATATGATTTACGAAAAGTTTACCTGGGCGGAACAGCGGCAGACAACCCGCACATTAACAAACCTGTTCTTAATAAAAAAGACACGGAGCTTTACCGACAGTTTTTAAAGAATATTATGCATATGACCGACAATGGTTATAAAAGAAAAGTTATTAAACGAATATTTCGACAAGGCAGCGACAAAATAATCGAAATCCATAACTTAAACGAACTTGACCAGCATCTGAAAGATAATCCGAATGATCTCAGCTACATAACTGAAAGCGACATCAAACACATGCTTAACATTAGAACACTAAAAAAACTATGGTAAATCGAATCATACAATCTCTTGGACTAAGCACTAGCAGGTATATACTGGCCAGTATAATTGCAACTCATATATTACTATTGCCTTTTTTATATCAAACTATTACATACGCATATAAAGCAAATTCTTTTGAGCAGTTTGAAACACATGCACGTGATCTTTCGGGGCTTCTTGCCGATGTATTATCAACCAAACACCTGCTTGATGACTTTAAAAGCATTTCTGAAACCCTGGACTCGGCTATTCTCGGCGGTAAAATTAATTACATCGATATCATAGGCCGAGATGATTTTATAATCACCACAACCATAGATACCATATTAACTAGAAAAGACTTTCTCGAAGACACGGCAGTTGGTGACCACAAAGATAATATTTTTTACATGAAAATTCCTTTCTTCTTCAAACAACCCGACAATATATCTTACCACTTACGCGTTGGCTTTGACGAATCCCAGTTAAACGACCAGATATCACTGGCAAAGAACCTGATAATATTAATTCTAACTGGATATTTTATCCTGATAATAACTATTATCATTTTTAATACAAAATATATTTCAACACCATTAAGACAGTTAAGAAAGTTCTCAAATGAAATAGCTAATGGAAATACGGAAATTGAACTGCACACCCAGTCAAAGTTAACTGACGTTCAGGAGCTAACACATGATCTCGAAAAAATGAGACTCACACTTGTTAATCTTGCTCTGCGCATGCAACACAAAGCCACGCATGATGATCTGACAGGCTTACCAAATCGATTCCTGTTTACTGACCGACTACACAACACTGTAACTTTGGCAGCCAGAAAACAACAGTCATTTGCGGTTTTACTCATCGACCTGGATAGATTTAAAGAAATCAATGACACATTAGGACATAGCATTGGTGATGAAGTACTTACAATCATATCTAGCCGAATGTCTAAAGGAATTAGAGAATCTGACACACTTGCTCGCATTGGTGGAGATGAGTTCGCTGTAATATTAATTGATGCCGGGCTAATTGTTGCCGAAACCATCGCCCGGAAAATTATCCAGTTAATTGAGCCGTCTTTTAACGTCCATGGGCATTCTCTAAAGATAGGCGCCAGCATAGGCATTTCAATTTTCCCTGATGACGGCAGTAATCCAGGAGTCTTAATGCAAAAATCAGATATCGCTATGTACAATGCCAAAAACAATAATCTTGGCATTGCATCCTATCACCCAGGACTGGATTTTGATCACTATGAAAATCTGCTGCTTACCCACGATTTAAAAAACAGTATTATACAAGGCGAATTCAAACCTAAATTCCAGCCTATTATTAATCTAAAAACAAAAGAAATTTCTGGTTGCGAGTTACTGCTTAGATGGGAGCATCCTGAAATGGGATTAATCCTGCCTGATAAATTCATTCCATTAGCAGAAAAAGAAAACCTGATTGGCGAACTAACTCACTGGACTATCAAGCATTACGCGTCACAGCTAAAAGACCTGATCAATCATCATAAAAATTTTACAATCTCTATCAATATTTCACCAAATGATCTTCTCGATTCAGCATTACTACATTCGATCAGGCAAACAATTAAAAACGATGAACTACCTGCAGAGAATATCTATATTGAAGTTACAGAAAACGCAATCATGAAAAATCCAATTCGCTCGGCAGATATACTCAGCCAGTTTAGAAGCCTTGGAATTAATATTTCAGTCGATGATTTTGGAACAGGCTATTCATCCCTGGCATACCTGCAAAAATTCCCTATAAGCACTCTAAAAATTGATAAGTCATTTATTACCAACCTGACTAAAGAATCAAACAACTATCCAATTGTTAGCGCCACAATAACCATGGCTCATGATCTTGGAATGCGCGTAGTTGCGGAAGGCGTAGAACATGAAGAGACTATAACCCTGTTAAACGAACTGGAGTGTGATTTTGCCCAGGGTTATTATTATAGACAGCCACAATATTTTGATGAAATCACTCAATGGATCAAAAACTACAACAAGCAGTCTTAACGCAGCACCTTTATAGTTTCTCTCTGGCTAACTATATTCACATTTTCAATAGCCACAAAAGTAATAACATCATCTGTATCTGCCTGATCAAGATCGGCATCACAGGTTAAACCAACTGTATATAAACCTGGCTCAAGAAAACTTACAACATACTCATACTCACCTGATCCATTCAGCACGACATTGGCAGATGCTACTGGATCTCCACTGTCCCCATCAATATCATCTGTGACTGTGTCAGCACCTTCAAACACATAAACGGCCATTCCGCCATCAAGACAATTAGCTGCTGCATTCAATACAGTTGATGATATCGTTGTATCCGCAATCCCGGTCAGAGAGCCGGTATTATTAAGATCGGCTATTCTTAAAACCGGCTTTAATGAGTAGTTACCACCTGCCTCAACAATCGACTTTCTTAAATCAAAATCAATTACAAAATTAACTGAACCGTTTGCCTCAACCTCAATATCATGAATGATTTGCAGGCCTCTTTCATCACCACTTGGAATATCCAGCTCATGCTGCTGACCATCATTTAATTCGATATAAGAATCAAAATCGAAATCTCTGATTGCATTCACATGCAATCGAATCCAGTTGTATTTACCCGCAGGTACTCGAATATTTTCTAACAGGAATTCTGTTCTACCTGCCTGAAGAGATAGCAGGTCAATTTGCTGAGGCTGATCAAACATGACATCAAT
>JAOUQA010000201.1 GCA_029879605.1 Gammaproteobacteria bacterium | reverse complement strand
ACGCAGCTCATTAATTAACTCCCACATGGGCTCACCGAGGAATCGAATAATAATTTCCCGGTCAGAAAACGAGGTGTAGTTATAGGGGATTTCTCGTATGCGAGCTGTAGCTGTCATTCAGTGGAATTAGCCAGTTTCAAAGAGAATGGATTCTAACATATCGAGAAAAACGGAACATCGCTCGGAATAAACTATTTACGAACATAAAAAAACGGGGCCAAAGCCCCGTTTTTCATTCATAACTGATTAAGAATCAGCTTAGAATTTATGACGCAGACCAAATGTCAGGTCACTTTCTGTCTGAACACCATTACCAGCATCAGAAGAACCGTAACCAACATAAGTATTAGTGCTCTTGCTCAGTTTATGATCAAATGCAACAGCAAGACCGCCACCGATATCATTATCACCAGCTGTCAAAATAACTGTGTCATTGTCATTCAGGCCATAAGTAAAGGCTAAGAATGTTTGATCCGGACCAGCCTGACCTGATCCTGCAATAGCCAGATCTTCAATCAGTTCGTGCTGAAGTGCAACAGACATGTTACCCATGGTGTATTTACCACCAAACTTCATCGCTGTTTCCTGGAATGCAGCTGAATCAATGTAGTCGAAGAAAGCCAGAATGCCTTTAGCTTTATAACGCACACCAAAACCCATGGTTTCTTCAGCTGAATTACTTAAAGTAGTATTGAAAACAACACTCACACCACTAAAGTCTGGTGAAGTGTATTGCAGTGTATTGGTCATACGACCACCATCCTGACCGGCACCACCGTGCAGACCAGACTGCATACCCATAAAACCACGACCTTCCAGCTGTGTACGGTACAGAGGATCTACTTTACCACCCATCTGCTTATAGTTAGATGACATAGTACCGAATTTAACTGTACCCATACCGGCTTTTTTCAGACCAACCCACTGGTCACGGTCTATAAGAGATGCCTGAGCTGCACCATTCTGTCGCTCTGTAGGATCAAGCTGCCATTCCAGTTTAAACAAAGCTGAAACACCACCACCCAGGTCTTCTTTACCTTTGACACCGATCGCTGAAGTGTTGCTGTTCATGTTCAGTTCTTCATTAGTTGCTGCAATATCATCATCGTAAGAATCAATACTGATATGAACATTACCGTATACAGTCGCTTCCGCCTGTGCCAGTAATGGTGTTGCCGTTAAACCTGCTGCAATAGCAATTGCTAGGAATTGTTTTTTCATTATGCAAGACTCCTGCATTGTTGTTTGTGTTTGTAAGTTTTTTATCATAGCTATGATAGATTTTTATGTGTGGTCATACAAAAAAATCTGCCTTATTTATAAACAATTCAAAATTTAAGTCAACTACTTTATTTCGATTTGTTATCCCTGTTACCTTTTTTAGGCTAAAAAAGTAACAATATCCAGTAATTTGTTAATTAAATAGAATATTCCTTAAAATTTTTTAGCGATTTTTCTAACATTCAGTATTATAAATGAACCAAAAAAACTTGGATAAAAACTGAATATAATTTACTGACTCTATAATTTTTTAAAAATGATTTTAAATCTTAATATTGTTTTTTATTAACTAGTAAACACGTCTATTTCCTAACCAGAGTTCCATATTTTAATTTTTTTTTTACAACTATTGATTTTATATACTCGAATTTACATTTAGACATGCCCGATAAACTTAAAACCCACCAAACACCCAGTTGCTTTCAATTAATTCCTTTATTATCAATAAGATATAACCGCATCTTATTCATTGCCGGACATAGCGTTCTGTTAATAAATGAAAGCCCTACACGCCATTAACCAATCAAAGCCGTCAATAATATTACTAAATTAATCAATAAGTTAAGTCCAATCAACCCGGGTTTCACAAGTTTAGTCTCATCAGATTCCCCACCCATCAATTATTTAAACAAACACCCTGACCATAAACAACTTAACTTTAAATTTCGCTGTAATCGCTATACCAGATAACGCGTGGACATTAAAATTTTTATTTTAACTATTTCACTACACATAAATGCAACTAGAACCGGATCTATTTACCAGGTGCCATACAAAAAACCACTGACGGGGCTTTTTTATTAGCTAGGGAACATGGATTATTAGGCACTTCCATGTGCCTAACCTTTCAGGCTCGCTTCGCTCGTTCCCGTTTGCTACCGGTGAACGGGTCGAACCGCACTTGTGTGTGTTGCCTACAGGGACGTAGGTAATTAGAGCAATGCACGACTGCAAGGATGCAGGAGGTAGAACGACTCAGGAGACAAAGTCGAGGAGCAATTGCCAAGGAAACACGTAAATTAACCATGCGAAGCATTCATAACCTTTCACGGTTCTAATTCTCTACCCAAAAAGTCAAAAGGCCCGCCTGATGGCGAGCCTTTTGACTTTGTTGGCTGGGGAACAAGGATTCGAACCTTGGTTGGCGGAGTCAGAGTCCGCAGTCCTGCCGCTAGACGATTCCCCAATAACGGGAACCTGGATAGATTAACGTTTCGAGAACTGGGTTGCTCTACGTGCTTTACGCAGACCCACTTTCTTACGCTCTACCTCACGTGCATCACGTGTTACGAAACCCGCTTTACGCAGAGGGCTACGCAGGCTCTCATCATAGGCGATCAGGGCACGGGTAATACCGTGACGAATCGCACCTGACTGACCAGTACCGCCACCACCAGTAACTGTAATATGAAAATCAAACTTGCCATTCATATCAACAACATCCAGTGGCTGCTTAATAATCATATGGGCTGTTTTACGACCGAAATACTGCTCCAGTGAACGGCCATTAACATTAATCTGACCATTGCCTGAGCGCATAAAAACACGGGCACTTGAAGTTTTACGACGTCCGGTTGCGTAATATTGGGTATCTGCCATGGGTAATTACCTGTTTAATTCCAGCACCTGGGGCTGTTGAGCCGTGTGCTTGTGATCTGGACCCGCATATACCTTTAATTTACGGAACATGGCGCGACCCAGAGGGTTTTTGGGAAGCATGCCCTTAACAGCACGCTCAATTACCTGTTCTGGCTTTTTGGCAATCAGTTTCTCAAATGAGATACTTTTCAGACCACCGATGAACCCAGAATGGTTGTAATACATTTTATCTTTGGCTTTATTACCTGTAACACGTACTTTTTCAGCATTCACTACAACAATGTAGTCACCTGTATCAACGTGTGGTGTGTATTCAGCCTTGTGTTTGCCACGTAAACGGCGGGCAATTTCAGTTGCCAGACGACCTAGGGTTTTACCGTCTGCATCTACTATGTACCAGTCTCGCTTGACCGTCTCTGGCTTGGCACTGAATGTTTTCATGTTGCTTTGTCCTAATGGATCGCTATTAACGAAAGGCGGAGAATATTACAGAAATAGTGCTTCGGAGACAAGCATTAAAGCCACTTTTTTCAGACAAAAAAAAGGCGCTACAGGGGATGTAGCGCCTAAAATATACCACCAAAGGAGGATGGAGGAGTTTTACATGAAAAAATCAATTCAACCGCTTAACTCAGAATATAATCAAATACTAATACAGCATTTGCTAATATTCAAGTCAAAAGTGTAAAAAATTTATGATTTAATCAATAACCGCTCCACCACCTCACCTTTCACCAGGTGTTTTTCAATAATTTCATCAATATCCTGCTCATCAACATAGCTATACCAGGTATCTTCAGGGTAAATGACAATGACAGGTCCCTCAGCACACCGATTCAGGCAACCAGCCGTATTAATCCTGACATTGCCTTTAACTGCTGAACCCAGCTGTTTTACTTTTTGCTTGGCATAAGCTCTTAACCGTGTCGCAGACCCGGTTTCACAACAGCTTTCACCGGGTTCACGTTTATTTGTACAGAAAAATACATGATATTTATAAAATGACATTGCCTAGTTCCACTCGTTTTCATTAAGATGGCTGGCTTTTCATACCAACCTGATTATTAAATTTGACTCAATCCAGTCACAATATAGACGCGACCGATTTCGCAGACACTGATCTTTGCGTGCTTTGCGGCATGTGCACGCCTCATTGCCCAACATACAGCCTCTACCAGGTAGAAGCAGAGTCGCCAAGAGGACGTATTAGCCTTATCCAGGCACTGGCCAGGCAGCAACTACAGGCAGATGATAAAACACTTGATCATCTGAATCACTGTCTTGGCTGCCGCGCCTGTGAATCTGTCTGCCCATCCAAAGTGCCTTTTATGGCCCTGATGGATAAAGCTCGTCAGCTCACTGCCAAACAATATTCACAACACCCGGCAATCAGCAAACTATTAAACACTCTTGAACGCCCCGGCGGGCTAGGCAACCAGCAAAGCACGCTTAATTTTGTTAAAAAATCAGGACTGCATCAGCTACTGCAAAGACTGCCTGGCATGCCTGGTTTATCCCGGTCAGCCACCATACTCAATCATAGCAATATTCAACTATTTAATGACCTCTACCCGGCCCAGGACGCCCAGGGCTCGGTGATTTTATTTACGGGCTGTATGGGCTCAACATTTAATACTGAAGCCATCGACAGCAGTATTCGCTTACTGACGTATTTTGGCTTTAATGTCCACATACCAGGTAATCAGCACTGCTGTGGAGGCCTGCACCAGCATAGTGGACACATCAATACTGCCCAGGAACTGGCAGAAAAAAATATGTCGCTATTTCAGTCCTGTGACGCAGAAACTCTAATCTATATTGATAGTGGTTGCG
>JAOUQA010000200.1 GCA_029879605.1 Gammaproteobacteria bacterium | reverse complement strand
GCAACCCAGCCCCTTATTGAGCAATGTATCGCAACAGGCATTGATTATGATATTCGAGCGATGGAGAAGCCTTCAGACCACTGCCCCATCTGGGCTGAGTTTGCAGACTAGCAGTTATCCCCCCCCGAACGGGTGAGCTTTTAGAAGGATAAATTAACAAATTAACTGCGCTTCAGCACCCGGCTCATCTATAATTAGAGCCAGCAAATTGATTACAAAGAATCATGTAAGCAGGCACTAAACCCTATGTTATATAAATATGGTGTAAATTGAGCAAGGCCTTTCCAACGACTCGTTGTCGGACAATGGCATTTTCACTGCTTATTTTAGCAAGCCTTATTCTATTGCTCTTTAAAGGCATACCCGATTTATTCAAACCCAATATCCTTAACCAGGTACAGAACTCAGGCGAATTAATTGTTGTTACCAGAAACAGTCCAACAACCTATTATGAAGGACCTGAAGGGCCAACAGGATTTGAGTACGAACTAGCCAGTAAATTTGCCGACTTCCTTGGTGTTAAACTAAAAATCGTTACACCTGATAGCCTGGAAGAAATATTTACAATTATTGATAATCAACAGGCGCACATTGCTGCTGCCGGCCTGACAATAACTGAAGAAAGAAAAAAACGTATTCGATTTGGACCAGCTTACCAGGAGATCAGGGAGCAGGTTATATACAACAAACAGAATATCAAACCCGACTCAATTGAAGATCTTGCTTTTGGTACTCTAGAAGTAGTTGCAAGCTCAAGCCACGCAGAAAGACTAAATGAGTTAAAAAACCAGTATCCCGACATTTCATGGAACGAACATCGTGATATGGAAAGCGAACAACTACTACAGTTAGTAGAAGAAGAAGTCATTGATTATACGATTGCAGACTCTAATGAACTTGCTCTTAACCAACGATTTTTACTGGAATTAAGAGTCGCTTTCGATATAGCAGACCCACAACAACTTGGCTGGGCGTTTCCGCTTACTGAAGACACAAGCCTGTACGATAAGGCAATGGTATTTTTCTGGGAAATAATTAATAACGGAGAACTTACTCAATTAATAGAACGACACTATGGTCATGTTAGCAAATTTGATTATGTAGGCAATCGAATTTACATGCGGCATATTGCAACTCGATTAACTAAATACCAGGATATGTTTCAGGAAGCTGCAGACAAATACAATCTTGACTGGAACCTTCTTGCAGCAATAGGCTACCAGGAGTCACACTGGAACCCGAAAGCGGTTTCCCCAACCGGGGTCAGAGGCATCATGATGCTTACCCGGTTAACAGCGGGGCAACTCGGAATAAAAAATCGACTTGATCCAAAAAGCAGCATTATGGGTGGCGCCAAATATATCGCAATGATACACAAAAGATTCCCACCTGAAATCACTGAACCAGATAGAACATGGTTTACACTGGCAGCGTATAATGTCGGTTATTATCATCTTGAGGATGCGCAGATAATTGCTAAAAATCTTGGTAAAGATCCAAACAAGTGGATTGATGTTAAAACCACCCTGCCTCTGCTTTCACAAAAGAAGTGGTATAAAAAGACAAGGTTTGGTTATGCAAGAGGCTGGGAACCAGTGCGTTATGTAGAAAATATTAGACGTTATTATGACTTACTAAACTGGAAATCGAATCAGGATGTAGATGATAATACTGAAAGTGAAGCACTCTCAATAATGCCATCTGTTCTTTAACGACAGGAATCGATAATATTAGCCCCAGTCATAAACTGCTTCAATACTATTACCTTTACCCATTATTTTAACTGACTCACACAAACTGTTTACAAGCGCCAGTCCGCGACCAAATGTATTTTTATTACCTCCCATATTATCTAAATTATAATCTTCATAATTATACCCCTCACCACTATCATCGACTCTAATTGTTAGACGACCACCACCATCAGGTTTCAACTCGTGATTAAGTGATATTTTGATGCTTCCCTCTTCCTGTTGCGCAAGGCGCTCAGATTTCATCTGGTAATAATCAATATAACCACCCGGTGTATTCTTAATAGAAGAGTCAAGCATAAGAATACCATGATCAAGTGCATTGCTATACATTTCTGACAGGATTGTAAATACTGTCGAATGGCCATTAGGTATAGTATGCAATCCTGTAATACCCTGAACCATATACGGAAGAACATCAAAGTTTCTTATACTTTCCATATCTAATTCATAAGATAAAGCCCATTCAGATTCATTAACTCCGTCAACAATTACAACTTTGTCTTTGTGAACTATATTTTCAAGATGTTTTATTTCAAAAAGAGTAAGATCATCAGCCGGATATTCATCAGATGAAAATTCATTACAGGCTGCTAGCAAATCATCAAAAATATTATCGTTATTATTTGCAGTCTCGATAACATTGATCATTCTATTTTTACCGAACATTTCGCCATCTTTATTAGTTGTCTCGATAAGACCATCTGTGGCGGAAATAATACGATCACCAAACTCGATAACTTCGATATCAACCTTAATATTATCATGTGTTAGAGACATAATCCCCAATGGAACAACCTTAGAACTGAAACTTTGTTTAATACCATCCTTACCGATAAGATATAGATCTGGCAATCCACAATTGACAATTGTAACGACACTATTCAAACGATCTACGCTAACAAACGCTGATGACATAAACATCTGGGTTGGCAGGAGTTTAATTAATTTGTTATTTATTTCAATTATAGTTTCAACAAAAGAGTATCCTTTGTGAGTCATGGTATAGAATATATCAGCAACCGGCAAAGATCCGATAGCTGCGGACAGGCCATGACCTGTAAAGTCGCCTATCAAAACATCAAAACCATCCGTCTGGTTTCTTTCGGCAATGATCATGTCGCCATTGAATATTGATACTGGAGACATTAAACATCTAAAACCAGTATCCGACCCATTAAAATCGTGCTTAAGTACATTTGAAAAGATATTTTTTGCAACTTCTACTTCATGCTCGATACGCGCATTATGTATATTTAGTGCTTTATTCTGTTCCTCTACCTGTTGATACAACATTCGTATACGTAGCATGGATTCGATTTTTGATCTTAATAATACATGATTGTATGGTTTTGTCAGGAAATCATCGCCTCCTGCTTCAATACACTTTGCGAGCGAATCCTGATCTGCGAGCGCAGTAAGAAATATGATAGGTATAAATGGCTTTGATTTACTTTTTATCTCTCTTGCAGATTGATAACCATTCATAACAGGCATCATGACATCCATTAAAACAATATCTACGTTATGCTTGAGACATAATTCAATAGCTTGCTGACCATTTTCTGCCTCGATAAATTGATAGCCTACATCTTTGACAATAGATCGGAGTATAAGACGGTTAGTAACATCATCCTCAACAATAAGTACAAGTGTATTGTCTTCCATATAAATAAGTATATTAATTTATAGTAAATATTTTATCGAAGCTGGCAATTTTTAGTATTTCGAGTATTTCCTGGTTTGCGTTGCTAATAACAACGTTAGATCCTGATTCTTCTGCATATTCTTTAAGTAGAAGCATCATGCCAAGCGCAGAACTATCAAGGTACTCAGTATTAATCATATCTATAACATATTCAACATTTTTCAGGCCTACATCTTTGTAAGAATTTCTAAATTCATTATGAATACTAAAATCAAACCGGCCCGAAACCTTTAAAAGAACCGTATTATTATCTGAAGATACAACAGCATTAACCGACATAGTTATAACCCCTATATTTTGAATCAGAATAGTTCAATGTTTCCCTCATCCATATCAGTTTGATAACTTGTTTTTGAATGTGATGATTTTGCTTCAAGCGTTATATTATTAAGCTCCTTGTTAAAGTCTTTAAGATAGTTTACCAATGTAGCTGTATCACGGGTAGTTACAGACTTTAGATTCTGACTAGTACGCTCAACTAGCCGCTTCACCAATATCATATGACCATCAATATGCTCACATAATTGACGAGCTATATCTTCAAACTGTAATGACTGAACACCTTTTGCTACACCTAGCTCTACTTCTTTGGTGATTGAACCTATTTGCAAAAGTTTCTGATCAACAAACTCATTCTGTTGATCAAGCCTTGTTAACATATCATCAACATGCTTTTTATGTTGCATTGCCATACTCATATCTCGTGATGCTATTTCACCAACCAGGTCCTTGGCTTTATTGATATTCAATTTTGATTGGCCAACTACGGCTCTAATCCTGTCATTAAGCTGATTTGAACTCTGTGATAATTCACGAACTTCACTAGCAACTACTGCAAAACCACGACCAGCCTCACCTGCACGAGCCGCCTCAATCGCAGCATTCAATGCAAGCAAGTTTGTCTGATTAGCGATACTACTTATATCAGCCAGTAAATCTGTTACATTATCCATCTGTTGCTCGATATCATCTACGGTATAAACCATTGTCATTCCACCACGGCTTACATCCGTTACGATATTAATAAAATACTCCAGGATACTGCGTGTCTCATCAATAAAACTTGATGCCGATATCTCATCATCTTCTAATTCAGAGTCATTATCTGATTTCTGATTTAGCGCATTTATAAGCTCATAAACAAGCTTTTCCTGCTGTGATGACTGTTCAGCCATAATAGTAAAACTTGATGATAGCAAGTTAACAGCATCGAGTATAATAACCTTTAGCCTTTCGATATTCTTTATAACATCATCAATT
>JAOUQA010000199.1 GCA_029879605.1 Gammaproteobacteria bacterium | reverse complement strand
CTCTACGCCGGACTGAAGCAGGGGCTTAAATCGCTGGAGGCGGATCGCAGCAGCGCCATCATCCTCGTCACCGATGGCGTCGCCAATGTGGGTGAGACCGAGCAGAAGCGCTTTATCGAACTGCTGAAAACCAAAGACGTGCGCCTCTTCACCTTCATTATGGGTAACAGCGCCAATCGACCGATGCTGGAGGCACTGACCAAACACTCCAACGGCTTCGCCGTGAGCATCTCCAACAGCGACGATATCGTCGGCAAGATCCTCGAGGCCTCCAGCAAGATGACCCACCAGGCACTGCACGGGGTCGAGCTGAAAATAAAAGGGGTCAAGGTCGCCGACATGACACCGCAGACCATTGGCTCACTCTATCGTGGTCAGCAGTTGATTATCCTCGGCCACTACTGGGGCGATGGTGAGGCAGAGGTCACCCTCAACGGCAAGGTAAGCGGTAACGCGAAACAGTACCAGAGCCGCTTCAACTTCCCGGCGCAGAGCAATCTTCACCCGGAACTGGAGCGTATCTGGGCCTACGCCACCATCGAGCAACTGCAACAGCAGATGGCCGACTTCGGCGAAGAGGCCGATACCAAGGATGCCATCACCGACCTCGCCCTGGAGTACAGCCTGGTCACCGATCAAACCTCCATGGTCGTACTGCGCGAAGAGGTATTCCAGGCACGCGGCATCAAGCGCAACAACCAGCAACGCATCGCCACGGAAGAGCAGGCACGCCAGCAACGTGCCGCACAACCAGTGCAATCAAACCGTGTCGACAGCAACCAGCCGATGTACAGCAAACCCCGCCCCCGTTTTAGTGGCGGCGGCGGTGGTGCATTTGGCTGGTGGATGCTGGGCATATTAATGCTACCATTGATTCTCAAATATAATAGATTTAACCATTGATACTGCGAATACAGGGGTGTGCAGCACCCCTGTAAGCATGGGAAATTTGGAGTGTGTTACCGACAACCTAAATAAGAGAACGAGTGCTATATGCGTAATGGAACACTACTATTGACACTTATTTTGGTATCAACATTTGTTACTGGGTGCAAATCCGAAAACAAAATACGAGAATTATACGAATCTGTATTTTCACCAAATAATGCAGAAACACTTGAATTCTTGGTTATGTCTGATTATGGCGGTGAACACGGAGTAAAGGATGTTAGTATACTTATTATCCAACATCACACTAATAACTCTAATACCTGTGATGCGATTTATGAGTTGACAACAGACAGAAAAGGTTACGCTCAGATCGTAATCAAAAGCAAAACACCATACAGCGTAATCATATACAAACAAGACTGGATTATAGATGAATATAAAACACTTCTTGCACACATAAAATCATTCCAGAACAATGACTTAAATAATGGCGGCACTCATGAATTTTGGATAAAACGTTCTTCATTTGATCGCGCAAAAGAACAATTAAATTATTTGTTGGATATTTCCAATAAACTAAGTCCATGCTTGGATGCTAAGATGCAGTATGATTTAACAAAGAAGTGGGACAAGCAGCTCTATCTTGAAGCACTATCTGTTGAACGTCAGATTCATTTATTATATTCCACTTCATTTGGAAGTGATAAATCCATATTTCATATTTACGGAAAGAATCACAACCCCATAACATCATTAAGAAATAGACGACTGAAGAATCTATTTTATCCAAGCAGCATTTCTGAAGAAATGCTTCTTTCATACATCAACATGAAACGTCTCGCTCAAGTTGGTGAGATTTTAGATAATGCAATAGCATTAGAATTAGAGCGCTCATTACTTAATAATGATTCTGATAAGTACCTTCATATAATAAGAACAAGTGGTGAACATAAAATATCTGAATATCTATCAGAAACCGACTGTTCTATTTTGGGGGCTGCTTTATTGGCTGATATTTATTACGAAAATGGTAGAGTTTCATATATTTATGAAAACACTTTCCATAGTAAATCTAGGTTGCGTAAATATAATTTAAAAGTTTTCTCTTTTCTTGTTCAAAATGGATACAGGTTTCCAAATGATGTAGGCGATTATGAATGCGATATGTATGCCATTTCAATTATTATGGGATTAGAGAAAAAGAAACATGATAAAGAAATATCGTCATTATTATCACAAGCAGGATTGGATGAGAGTTATTATTTACACATCAACAGCACATCATCTGCTAATAAAATTAGCATTGAGAATAACAGTGGGATCTCATTAACTCGCTAAAATTAATAGCCAGATCCATCCCATTATAAACGAACTGTTTCATACTTTATTGGAACTGAATAGATCGGATATTTTGGAACTATTTTTTAAAAACGAATATAAGTTAAACACCAATTATGTAGACGAAGCTCATGGGTTGATATCTGAGAATTATATTCTTGATTATGTTTTACCCATAAAACAAAGCTATAATGTAGATATGATAGACCTGACAATTCAGCGTGGCGCAAATATTGACACCATGTCTCCTGTCAATGGCTTAACGGCTGTATTGAATGCATCAATAGAACGATTGTTTTTCCCTCGCCATAATTTATTGCCATTGTATGCCGATGCAAATTTACTAAACAATGACGTGGAGAGCGCACTATTACTCGTTGCAAAATCACCGGCATCACAAGATTGCTCTATTTCTCAATGCAATTTAACTATCGAGGATTACGTCATCTCAAAAATGCTTCTAGAACACAATGCAGACCCAAATGTCGCCACAAAAACCGGACAAACTCCACTTATGTTTTTTGCGCCAAAAGGCGAGCCTAAATCAATAAAGCACTTAATTCATTGGGGCTCAGACATTAACGTCGTGGACAGTAATGAGAGAAAGCACTGGATTATTGCCCTGACAATAATCATAACATTAAATCATTGCTCGATTAATCACTCATGAACATTCGTGTTAATGTTTTTTTTTGCAAGAATAGATGCCTCGTAATTTATATGATTATATTGGCGTTTCTGTTCTTACTTTTCTGGAGAAACTCTTTTACTGGAAGTGTCATCAACAAGAACAACAACACCCCTTTGGAGAGTGTAACTATAATTACAACCGGAACTAACTGGAGCGCAAGCCTCAATCGATATTTTGTTCGATGTAGAGGTGTCATACTTTCATCCACAACCTCAGATGGAAAATTTCGTGCGTTTACTTATGGATTGTTTGGCAATAGCGTCACTGCCGTAGCGTATCTTCCCGGGTATGAGCATTTGACAACCGTACTACCATCCAGCTTCCCAACCCGTCTGCGTGATAAAAATCATTATTTTGATGATGTCATTATTTATATGGCTGAATCATCTAATACCAAACATGACAGGTTACTATATTTGCATGGCTTTATAAACGACATCACTCGTGAAGAGTGTGAAAATGAACCGTCTGTATTGTCCATTTACAAAACCATACTCAATGAAGCTAAAAATCTTGTATCAAGTCGTTTTGATAGATTTATATATCACAATATGGAGCTAATGGTTTTAAATAAATCTCTAGACAATTCTCAGTTAAAAGAATTAGAGGAAGTTGTTAACCGTGAAAAACAGGAAATTATATCTTCACAGCATATAAAGATGTTCACATCCTTTTCTGAAGAACGGATACTTTCCTATATTGAGTCTTTATCTGAACTATTGACTCCCGATGAAGTATTGTCTGAACTAAATTTTGAAAGAAATATAGAACACCGGACGCCCTTAATGATAGCTGCGATGAATGGTCACAAATATGTTGTTGGTAGTTTGTTGCAGCATGGCGCTAGTCCGAATTCTATTAACAGGAAGAATTCTCTGTATGGTCCTGAAGATGCTCTAACTATTGCTCTTTCCAAGTATACTCATGCCATTAGTCGCGGTGATAGTCATGCACAATATTATTACTCTATCATGGAGCTTATATTATCCTCCGGAAAATATCGACCAAAGCCTATTATTGCAGGACACTTAAAAACTATTGGTTTAGACATCGAGCAATCAATGATCGATAACACTTATACTAATAGAGGTTATCAGTAATCATATCCCATATCCCACAGGGTGCAATAACTGAAACACATTACGCCGATGTCACTACACATTAACAAATAATAGCACGTAGACTGAGTTAGCACAGCACAACCCACCACCAATCACACAAAAAACAGTAAATCTCAAGGACATCCCATGCCCTCACTAACCCCCCTCCAAATCTTTGCCGAACACTATCCCAAAGGCAAATTCGTTTTTGTCCTGATCGTTAGCTTTATGGCGTTTATTTTCTTTAACGTCTATCTAGGGATTATGTATGAAAATACAGGCTATCCCGTTCCATTGATTGAGGGGCAGACACGATTTAGTGCCGAGCTATTGAGATCAGACTTTTCTGTTTTAATCGCCAATAACACATTGGCCGACTACATTTTAATTCAGTATCTGGATGTCGGAATAATGCTGTCGACAGCTGTATTTTTCACTATGCTGTCACTTTTTATCTCAAGAAAGATACGTGTAGAAAAATGGAAGGTCATGCTCATATACTTTTCTCTGTTTTTTCCGGCATCATCGGTTTTTGACCTGGCTGAAAACATATTTTTGCTAAACATGGCTTACAACCCAGAGACGTTTTCTGACTGGCTGGCGATAAGTTATTCAAGTGCAGCTGTTTTAAAACTGGCGTCATTTTTTATTGGGGTGTTGTCATTAATTGTAATACCACTATTGTATAATCGAGACCATAGGCGCGATAAGTAAAC
>JAOUQA010000198.1 GCA_029879605.1 Gammaproteobacteria bacterium | reverse complement strand
ATTCAAAGCAACAGGTTTCTCTTCACCATAACTAATCACTGTGATCTGCGATGCTGAAGCCCCCTGTAATAATATCAAACGTCGTACTGCTTGTGCACGGCGATTGCCCAGGGCGATATTATACTCACGTGTACCGCGTTCATCAGCATGACCTTCCAGTCGCAAATGAACATCACCATTTGCCGCCAGGTATTTTCCATGATGAGTTAACAGATCCTGGAAATCCTGGGTCACCTGGTCACTGTCAAACTCGAAATAAATCACTCGTTCGGCCAGGATACTACCCGTATCATTAATAGCTGCTCGATCATATGAAACCTCACCGGCATAACTGCTGGTGGTCGCCCCACTGTCAGTCGCACCGCCCTGGGTACCCGTAGGATCATCTTTCACCTGTGCCGGATCACACGCTACCAGTGCATTCGCCACAATCAATACTGTTAATAACTTCAATATTTTCATTCTAATTTCCCCTTTATTGTTTAAATGGTGCCCATGTCGGTTCCCTTACATCACCTTCCGACAACACCAGGCGTTGTTTGAAACGACCATCAGTTGAAACAGCTGCCAGTACCCCCTGACCACCAGCCTGGGTTGCATACAAAATCATACTTCCGTTAGGTGCAAAACTGGGAGATTCATCAAGATTCCCATCAGTCAACTGTTGAACATAACCAGTTTCCAGATCCATCACCGCGATTTTAAAAACATTACCCTCGCCCGAAACATAAACCAGGGACCGACCATCCGGTGATACTTCCGCATTGGCATTGTATCGACCCTCATAGGTCAGGCGCTGTTTTTTACCGCCATTGACGGGGGTTCGATAAAGCTGTGGTTTACCGGTTCGACTCGACGTAAATACCAGTTCACGACTATCTGGCATCCAGGCAGGCTCGGTATCTATTCCCCAGTGACGTGTTACCGCGGTCAGTTTTTTAGTTTTCAAATCCATGACATAAATGTCCGGGTTGCCACCTTTTGACAGAGTTAATGCCAGGGAACGCCCATCCGGTGACCATACAGGTGCACCATTAATACCTTTATAAGCGGCTATTTTTTCACGCTTCTGAGTTATCAGGTGCTGTATATAAATTTCTGATTTTGCGTTTTCAAAGGATACATAAGCAATACGGCTACCATCCGGTGACCATGAAGGCGACATAATCGGCTGACTTGAAGTCAGGATCGTTTGCGCATTATAGCCATCGGTATCAGCAACCTGTAATTTATAGGATGGCTGAGCACCTACTTTACGTTCAGCCGTAATATAGGCAATCCTGGTATCAAAAGCACCCTTCTGACCGGTGATCTGTTCATAAATCAAATCACTAATATGATGCACCACACTCCGGAGTGTTTTATCAGATGCCATAAAACGATAACCCAGCACCTGTTCACCTTTGTAAATATCCACCAGCCTGAACTGTAATTCAAACTGTTTCTGGGTAATCACTTTAATCTGGCCAATCACAACATGATCAATCTCAGCCACTTTCCAGAGTTTAAAATTCATTTTATCGACAGACTGTGGCCTGGCGATCAACTTGTCTCGTTCAACAGGTGAGAATTTACCACTGCGTTGTAAATCAGATGCAATAATGTCTGCCACATCAGCCGGTGGCTTGACTGTAAGTCCTTCCTGTTCGAAAGGAATAATTGCAATAGGTAATGCGCTTTCAGAACCCTTGGTAATTTCTATCTGCAATACCGCATAAACTGGCTGCACAAAGCACAATAAAAATAATAAACCGGTTTTTATAATAAATAATTTCATATATCTGGTCGGAATGTAAATTGTATTTTTGCCTCAAAGACCTGTGGATCAGGTGGAACAGGTAATGGAGATGCTTTTTTAACGGCACGTTCAACCGTACTATTAAAGGCACTACTACCTGTACAATTCAGCATTTTCACACTGGTCACTTCACCAAGAGGATTCTGCCTGACAGATACTTCGCAACTCCAGCCAGGCTGCATTTTAACAGGCGGCAACCAGTTGCGTACAACTTTCTGCTCAATTGATTTAATATACTGGGCACGTAAATTTTGCAGCCGCGTATTAAGTTTTGCCTGTCGACGCTCTTCCTCCAGCAACTGACGTTTTAATTCTGCCTCTTCCTGCTTCCTGCGTTCAGACTCTTCCTGCTGCTGACGTTGTTTTTCTATAGCGGCCAGTTTTTCCTGTTCAGCTTTACGTTTCTTTTCTAACTTTGCCAGCTCCTGTTCTTTTTTCTTTTGTTCAGCGGCCAGTTTTTTCTGTTTTTCTTTTTCAGCTTTTTCACGCTGCTGCTGTTTTTTCTTTAAATCTGCCAGTCGCTGTTCTTCTTTTTTACGCGCCTCCCTGGCTTTTTTCATTTCATTTTCGAGTTTATTTTTACGTGACTCTTCTTTTTTGCGCTTGTTAACTTCTATTTGTTTCAGTTTTTCAAGCTCGGTATTCACCTGTGCCGAGTCAACAACCACCGCTTGCACAGTTTTAACGGCAGGCCGATCAGGCAATCGCGGAGCATTATGACTAAGACTAACACTTAACAAAATAACCAGTAGAACATGCAGCCCAACAGAAACACCCATAACACCCGGATGATTTTTGATTTCCTGCCATAAACCGGAATCCATACTGGTTATTTCTCCGGCTGTTCTGTCATAAGACCGACTTTTTCTATACCTGCCCTTTGCAATAACACCATTACATCAATCACACTGCCATAACCAACATTGCGATCACCTCGAACAAGCACCGGAACTGCCGGCTTTAACTGTCTGACTGCTGCCACCCGGTTAACCAGTAACTGGGCATCTATCGGTTTATCCGGTTCATCACCAATATCAAGATAAAAAGCACCTGCCTTGTCAACCGACACAACAACAGGCTCATCCTGATCCGGCGGCATTGGATTTGCTGAAGCCTGGGGCAGATCAATTTCTACACCCTGCTGCAACAATGGTGCTGTAATCATAAAAATAATTAGCAACACCAGCATGACATCAATGTAAGGCACTACATTGATATCAGACATAAGTCGTCGTTTATTACCAGATGCCACTTAACTAGTTCTCGTTCTCTGTCTTATTTGCAGGTTTTGAAGCTACTGATTTCGAAACAGACTCATGATGTTTAATCGACTGGCGCTGTAAAATAGTGGCAAACTCTTCTGCAAAATTTTCATAACGTCCAACCAGTCGATCAACCAGGTCTGAAAATCGGTTATAACCTATGACAGCAGGAATCGCCGCAAACAAACCCATCGCTGTTGCAATCAACGCTTCTGCAATACCGGGGGCAACCATGGTCAGGCTGGCATTTTGTACCGCACCTAATGCGGTAAATGAATTCATGATTCCCCATACAGTACCAAATAAACCGATATAGGGACTGGTCGAACCAATCGTAGCCAGCAATGACAGGTTCGATTCCAGTTTATCTTCTTCTCTCGCCAGTGCGACTTTCATACTGCGTTGAATACTGGCCATCAAAAATGCTGAATCCTTGGTACTTTTATACGAACGTGCATATTCCGAAAACCCGGTCTCAAAAACTTTTTCCATGCCTTCTCTTTCCAGCCGACGACGATACAGTTTTGTATACAGTTCGCTCAGATCCGCACCTGACCAGAATTCATCTTCAAATTTTAATGCGGACTCAGTTGCCCTTTTGAGTAATTTGTATTTTCTAACAATTACAAACCAGGAAAGCACCGATGCAGCGAGCAAGAGCAGCATCACCAGCTGCACCAGTAAACTGGCTTCTGCAATTAACGTAATAAGTGACAAATCAGTCGACACTAACAATCTCCCTAATTTTGACTGGTATAGAACAGGGTTTAAATGTATCAGCTCTTAAACTCGCGATACGAACAGTACCACTGCTAAGTAAGACTGAGTCATGCTTACGAGATATAGTTTGCTCGAATAACATACTGGCTTTTTTACATTCAATAACTTTTGCGGTTACTTCCAGCTGCTCGTTAAAACGTGCTGGTCTTCGATAATCAATGCTGACGGATCGAACTGCAAATATAATATTTTCATTTTCTATTAAATCATCCTGTTCGTAGCCCAGGTGCCGCAAAAATTCAGTGCGTGCACGCTCCATAAACTTCAGGTAATTCGCATAATAAACCACCCCACCGGAGTCGGTATCCTCGTAATAGACGCGTACTGGCCAGCTAAAGTTCATTTATTTATGTAATTTTCAGTCACAATAGATTGTGAGTTGCAAAGAATTTTAATTATTTTAAGTTTAATTTCTGTGACAAAGTATTTAATTATCATTTTTTATATTATTTATTTTAAATATGCGTTGAAACAAATCACCCATCTTAAAACTTTACCTAACCGCCATCTTCAAATAGATCACCAGATCCCTGGTCTGCCAGCTGACCTTTTGCCGGTACTATTAAACCAAAATGCCGATAAGCATTCGCTGTCGCAACACGTCCCCTTGGTGTACGCATCATAAAACCCTGCTGAATCAGGTAGGGTTCGATCACATCTTCTATCGTGTCACGTTCTTCACCAATTGCTGCGGCCAGGTTTTCCACACCGACTGGACCACCCTCAAATTTTTCAATAATAGTTAACAGTAACTTGCGATCCATATGATCAAATCCAAATGAATCTACATTCAGCATATCCAGTGCTTTAGTTGAAACATCGACAGTAATAACACCATCTGCCTTTACCTGTGCATAATCACGTACCCGGCGTAACAGGCGGTTGGCAATACGCGGTGTACCCCTGGCTCGA
>JAOUQA010000197.1 GCA_029879605.1 Gammaproteobacteria bacterium | reverse complement strand
CATTTATAGATGAATGAATAGGAAATTAGATAATGTTATTTGAAATTTTATTGTGGATATCAATATCAGCGATTATTTACACATATATAATATATCCTTTTATATTAATTTTCTTCAGCTCGCTATTTCAGGTTAAATCTGATATTAATTGTTTATTACAAAATACAGAAAGGAGAATAGACTATCTTGAAAATAACTTTCCTGAAGTTGCCATAATAGTAGCAGCTTATAATGAGGAAGGAGTAATAGAAAAGCGAATTAATAACCTTATTAATCAAACCTACCCTTCAGATAAATTAAATATATACATAGGATCAGATGGAAGTACAGATAGTACAGCAGATATCATTAGTAAGTTCACTGATCAAAGAATTAAGAAATTTATATTTCAGGAGAATAGAGGAAAGATATCCGTGCTTAATGACTTAATTCAAAGCACAGGCCATGAAGAAATATTAGTTTTATCTGATGCTAACACATACTTTAATAATGATGTTGTCGAAAAGCTAGTTCGACATTTTGAAGACAATCATGTCGGTGCCGTTTGTGGTGAGCTACATTTAATTGATAGTGAAAGCAGGTCAAATAAGGATAGTTTATATTGGAAATATGAAAGAATATTGAAATATTTTGAAGCAAGAATTGGTGCTTTATTAGGTGCTAATGGTGCTAATTATGCAATAAGAAAAGATCTTTATAAGCCACTACCAATTAATACAATCGTAGATGATTTTACCATCGTCATGGACATAGCTATTAATGGTAATTGTGTGAAATATGATCCCGAGGCAATTGCTATAGAGGAGATTGCTCCTGATATAGCTTCTGAGTTTGGGCGACGAGTTAGAATTGGTATTGGTAATTATCAAGCATTAAAACGATATTTTTCATTTTTACTCCCAAAAGCATCGACACTATATTTTTCGTATATATCACACAAAATTATGAGATGGCTTGTTCCACATTTTATGTTAACTGCACTTATCATTAATCTTTTACTGATAGATCAAAGTTTTTATTATTATACTTTTATATTGCAGTTAATCTTTTATACAGGCTGCGGATTAATCTATTTTCTTAAAAATTATGTTAAGGTTCCTGGTGTCATGTTAATTCCAGTCTTTTTGGTATCAATGAATATTGCTCTTGGTGTTGGTTTTATTAAATATATTACTGGTAATTATAAAGGAAACTGGAAGCGTACTGAAAGATGATACTATAAAATAGTTGTGCTTATTTTTTTAATCAGTAATCCATATTATTCATAAATGATATTTACAATATTGTCATGACTATTGTGGTTATTATATACATAATGTTAGTTTATAATTCATATTTCAATATATGATTAATGCCTCTTTACTTCATGGCCTTAATTGTCAGTAAAAATCACAATACAAATATTAGAGCACCATTTAAGTGTTCTAACTGAATCTTCGATTAGTTCACAAAATACACTTTTATTGATTTAATCACTCCTTTAGGTGATATAGTTTGAGTAAGTGCTCAGAATTCTATTAAAGTTTCATCCAGTATAAGAGCATATATAAGTTGTTAAGGTAATTATAATGTCAGTTAATTATTTCAAGAGTTTCAGTTTGATTCTTATAATTATGATAAGTATTGGTGTTTTATCGTGCTCTTCTGAAGTCACACAAACTAATAACAACTCTTTAAATGCAAATGATGAAAATCGCGTTACTTCAGATTCTATTAGTAGACAAATACAAATTAAAGCATTTCCAACAGCAGAAGGCTTTGGTGCATTTGCTACAGGTGGTAGAGGAGGTCAGGTAATTAAGGTTACCACCTTGAATTCTACAGGTACCGGAAGTTTGCAATCGGCACTCAATCTTCAAGGACCGAGAATAATTGTTTTTGATGTTAGCGGTGTAATAGAGGGCGATATTAATATTCCTTATAGTGATGTTACCATTGCTGGTCAGACTGCACCTGGAGGAGGAGTTACTATTCATGGCCGACTAGAGTGTGATTATAGTTTACGCCCTAATAATATAATTATCAGGCATATTAGAATTAGAGCGGATCATAGTTTAAATCCTCAAATAATCGGTGATCAATATGATGCTGTACAATGCTCACGTAGTTCAAATTTAATATTTGACCATATTTCTGTATCTGGCGGAGTCGATGAAAATTTTGATTTGTATGAAGCGACAAATGTAACTGTCCAATGGTCAACAATAACTCGCGCTGATGAGAACGGTGGTCATAGCGAAGGCAGTCATAATTATGGGCTCATAAATGGGCCTTCAGGACATAGTATAAGCATTCATCACAATCTGTTTGCACATAATCTAAATAGAAATCCAGCAGTCGCTAATGGCCCTGCAGAAATCATAAATAATGTTATTTATAATGTTAGGCATGGTTTTATTCATCATAACCCTGCAACTGGTAGATTTAATATTATTGGGAATTACTATAAGCAAGGACCTGATAATATATTAATCCCTTTTTTCTTTGACGATGAATATCATGGAGCTGGAAATCCACAGCTAAGTTATTATTTGCTTAATAATTATGTTGATGATCCAGGTGATTTGATAGGCAATATTGATAATCCATGGCTATTGCCATATGAGCATACAAGCTTTGAATATATAGATTGGGGTTGGGATTCAAGTAACGCTAGAATAACTCAAAAACATCACTTTGAATCTGTTCCTGTTACGATACATAATTCAATCTCTAATTATGATTTAGTGTTAACTAACAGCGGCGCATTCCCGCATGATTTAATATCTATAGAGGATATTAATGAAGTACAAACTAGAACTGGCTCTTGGGGAAATAGAATGCCTAATAACTTAATGTCAGGTCTTAATGCAGAACAAGCACCGACAGATACGGATAATGATGGAATGCCAGATGAATGGGAAATTAATAATGGCTTATCGACAGTTATCGCTGATGATTCTTTTATTATGCCATCTGGTTATACTGCAGTAGAAGAGTATATTAATGAAGTAGCGGATAGCATGCTTCAATAAATAATAATGATTCTATTATTGGTTTCTTCTAAATAAAGTTATAAATTCAAGGTAATTAAATTTTATTTGACTGTAAAATATAAACGATATTTTTTAATTGCTGATCTATATGGATATCATCTATCACTAGAATAAATCTGGTATTTCATGTCATTAAATTAAATAACAAATTTATTCGGCATATTCTGATGTACTAGAAAATAGGTTGATTTGTGCGATAGTTTCCGGTTCAAAAATCTGTATGCGCAATCATTCAAATGTTAACTTAAATACTTGCTTTGCTGACTATTGCTGAGGCTCTACTTTCAATTCTTCTACTATTTATCGCGGTAATAACAAAATAATAAGTGGTATTGGTATTTAAGTTATCAATAACATATGTAGAAATACTAGGGTTATTTATTGTAATAGAATTTGAAGAAACTTCATAAGAAGATGTTCCATAATAAATTTTGTACCCAGAGAGATCTGTCATTGGGCTGCCGTCAGTATTGTGAGTTGGAGGGTCCCAGCTTAAAGTAATTGTGCTGCCTGTGCTATTAGTATCGTCGTAGTTGCCTATGTCTGTAGAGCCGGTGCATCCTGAAGTATTACTAATAATAACAGCAAGTATTATGGTAATTAAAAGCTTAATGTGAGTATTTGTAGAAAAATTTATCATATATTATGACTTTTATATTATATAAATAAGAACTGGTTTTATAAAAGAATCATATATCTTGAAAAATATAATATAAAAATCGTCTTTTAATTACTTTTCTATATTTAATAATAATTACTGTAATATGAATTACGGTAATTGTATAGGAAATTCCTCTGTTTTAATCAAACTCATTGCCCAAATGAGTGTCGGGAATTTCAAGGCTTGTTTAGCACAAGATTTTATGGCAAAAAACTTTAGAACGTTTTATGTTTTGACTTACATTAACTTTCTGTTATAAATTATTGATAAATATAAATTATTTATCGTTGATTAATTAACGAAATTCAACCTAATAAATATATGGTAAAAATTAAGATTACAAAATTAACAGTTATCATGAAGTTGATAAAATCCTCATCAAGCTTAGGTTAGCTCATTAAGTAATGTAGTTAGTATAGTAATGCGTTTATTAATGTCGTGCATTACAGTGTATAGATTTAGAGTGTTTACACCATTAAATTTGTAAGTTTCCGGCTGATTTTGAATCAGTTGAATTAATTTGGCTGGATCTATTTTGGCATCTTCTTCAAACTGAATACGTGCACTTTCATCTGTGGCTTCGATCTTTCTAATACCTATGTCCTGAATCGAGAGTTTGAGCAAAGTCATATCAAACAGGTTTTTAACCGCATCTGGTAGCAGGCCAAATCGGTCGATAAGTTCTACCCGTATATCTTTCAGTTCTTCTGCATCTGTCGCATTTGAAATGCGTTTGTAAAGCATTAGTCGAGTATGAATATCGTGTACATAGTCATCAGGTAGCAGGGCAGAAACCCCGAGGTCAATTTCTGTACCGTGATGTAGCGGTTTATCCAGGTTGGGAATTTTGCCTGATTTAAGGGCTTTGACGGCACGATCAAGCAGGTCAGTGTAGAGGGAAAAGCCTATTTCCTGTATCTGGCCGCTCTGTTCATCGCCGAGTAATTCACCAGCACCACGTATTTCCAGGTCATGGGTGGCCAGGGTAAAGCCCACACCCAGGTCTTCCAGTGACTCAATAGCTTCCAGTCGCTTGATGGCATCTTTTGTCATCACAGCAGTCGGAGGGG
>JAOUQA010000196.1 GCA_029879605.1 Gammaproteobacteria bacterium | reverse complement strand
TTGCTTCCGCGGTCGATGGTGAATGTGATCAGCTGGAATGTTTATGGCGTGATGATTGCTTTAGCGTGGCAAAAAAACGACACAGTTAAGCAGGATTATCAGTGATAGCCTGCTGGTATAACTTAATATACTGGTGAGCGCTTTTTCCCCAGGAATGATCGCAGTTCATGGCATTGACCTGGAGTTGTCGCCATGTGTCAGCTTGTGCATAGAGCTCAAGTGCATGATGTATGCTATTGAGCAAAGCAGTTAATGAGTGTTCTTTAAGAACAAATCCATTCGCACTTTTATTTTTTATATTTTTATCACTGGCATTAATAACCGTATCGGCCAGGCCACCGACAGGTGTGACAATGGGTAGTGTGCCATAACGCAGGCTGTATAACTGGTTAAGTCCGCAGGGTTCAAAAGTTGATGGCATCAGGTAAATATCACTGGCCGCTTCAATTTTATGTGCCAGTAACTCGTTATAACCAATAACAACTTTAAATCGATCCGGGTAGTGCTGGGCGATTTCTGATAATAACATTTCAAAATGCAGATCACCTGTGCCCAGTATCACCAGTTGTAAGGGCATGCTCAACAGGCGGGGTAAGGCCTGTAAAATGATATCCAGTCCTTTTTGCTCTACCAGGCGACTCACCATGCCAATCATCGGGATAGATGCATCAACATCAAATAAAAATTCTTCCTGTAGCGCTGTTTTATTAAGAGATTTCTTATTCAGGGATTTCTGGTTATATTTTTGAACCAGGTGGAAGTCGGTGCCAGGATTCCAGTATTTTTCATTAACACCATTTAAAATACCGCTCAATTTTTGCTTGCGATAACTTAACAGTCCATCAAGTCCATAACCCATCTCAGGCTGGCAGATTTCCTCGGCATAGGTAGGGCTTACTGTGGTTATTCTGTCTGCATAGGCAAGCCCGCCTTTAATAAATGACAACTGGTTATGAAATTCAAGCCCATCCATATGCCAGAGTTGTTCGGGTAACTGTAAATCATCAAACGTCTGTTGATCGAATAGTCCCTGGTATGCAAGATTGTGAATCGTAAAAACCGTTGCCGGCCGTTTTTTCTGTAAACTTAACAGTGCAGGAACTAGTCCAGTTTGCCAGTCATTACAGTGAACGACGTCAGGCTGCCATTTTAGCTTGAACTGATTCATGGCAATTGCTACAGCAGTGTGACAGAAAATGGCAAAACGCAATGCGTTGTCATGCCAGGGATGTCCCCGTTCATCAATATAAGGCCCACCAGGGCGGTGATACACGGACGGGCAGTCAACTAGCCAGACACGAAGTTGTGTGCCGGGTAAACGGGTTTCAACAATATCAACAGGCTGATTATAAAAAGAAGTGGAAGCGCGTATTTTTTTCTCTTTAATTTTGTAAAGTACTTCCGGATAGGCGGGTAATAATAATCGTACATTCTGCGATTGTTTTAACAGGGCCGTGGGTAAACTACCAGCAACATCACCCAGGCCACCGGTTTTTATTAATGGAAATGCTTCACTACTGATAAAAAGAATTTTACTCATGATATTTTTTTAATAACCAGTCCTGCCAGTGGGGGCAGGGTTAAGCTAAGTGACGCAGCCTGATTCATCCACGGGGTGCTGTTAGTCATAATGCTTGAATGACTGCCTGCATTGCTACCCGCATAAAATGATGAGTCTGAATTAAAAATGATTTCATAGTTACCCGTTTCAGGTACGCCAATACGATAATTCTCACGAATCACCGGGGTAAAATTTAGTATGACTATAATAGATTCATTATCACTTTTTCTCATATAGGATAATATTGACTGGTCGGTATCATGACAGTCGATCCACTCAAAACCTGTGTTATCAAAGTCATATTGATGTAAAGCTTTTTGCTGAGTGTATAAATGATTCAGATCACTGACCAGTTGTTTGACACCCGCATGACCTGGGTATTGCAAAACATACCATTCTAATGCCCTGTCATGATCCCATTCATTGCCCTGGCCAAATTCGCAACCCATGAATAATAATTTTTTACCAGGATAGGTAAACATGTAGGTGTAAAGTAATCGTAAATTCGCAAAGCGCTGCCATTCATCACCTGGCATCTTATGCAGCATGGAGCTTTTACCATGAACCACTTCATCATGCGAGAAAGGCAGTATGAAATTTTCACTAAATAAATATAAAAGACCGAAGGTTAGCTGGTCGTGATGAAAGTGACGATGGACAGGGTCTTTGGAAAAATAATTTAAAGTATCATGCATCCAGCCCATGTTCCATTTCATGCTGAAGCCAAGTCCACCGATATTGGTTGGTCGAGTGACCTGGGGCCATGCAGTTGATTCTTCAGCCATGATCATGGTACCGGGGAAGTTTGCATGAGTGACACTGTTTAGTTCACGCATAAACTCAATGGCCTCAATATTTTCATTGCCGCCATGCTGGTTTGGAATCCAGTCACCTTCTTCACGGGAATAATCCAGGTATAACATGGAGGCGACGGCATCAACGCGTAAACCATCGAGGTGATATTCTTCCAGCCAGAAGACAGCACTGGAAATCAGGAAGTTTCTGACTTCATTGCGACCGTAATTATAAATTAAGGTCCCCCAGTCACGATGCTCGCCTCGACGAGGGTCTTCATGTTCATATAACGGGCTGCCATCATAACGTGCCAGGCCATGTTCATCCTTGGGGAAGTGTGCGGGAACCCAGTCGAGGATGACACCGATACCATGCTGGTGACAGTAGTTAACAAAGTAGCGAAAATCATCCGCGCTACCAAATCGACTGGTAGGTGCAAAATAACCGGTGGTCTGATAACCCCAGCTGGCATCTAGTGGATGCTCAGTTATCGGTAATAGCTCAATATGGGTGAAGCCCGTTTGTTTGACATAATCAGTCAGTTGATGGGCCAGGTCTCGATAGTTTATAAAATGGCCATCCTGGTCACGTTGCCATGATCCTAAATGACATTCATATATAGAGATGGGTTGATGCAACCAGTCAAACTGTTCTCTGGTTTTTATCCAGGCTGAATCCTGCCAGGTAAAAGAAGCCGCACAATGTGTGACAGAGGCTGTTCGTGGCCGCAATTCGAGTTGTTGTGCATATGGATCGGATTTAGAGACTACTTCGCCCGAATAGCGATTTTGAATTTCATACTTATAGAGTGTGCTGGTCGCCAGGCCAGGAATAAATAATTCCCATACACCACTCTGGCCTCTTGAACGCATCGGGTGTCTTCTACCATCCCATTGATTGAAATCACCAATCACGCTAACCCGACCGGCATTGGGTGCCCAGGTGGCAAATAAAACACCTTCGACTCCATCGACACTGATATGCTCAGAACCGAGGATTCTATAGGCATGTAAATGCTTGCCGGCAGAATACAGATCCAGGTCGAAGTTTTGCAGTTGAGGTTTGAAGCTGTAAGGATCTATATAGCTACTTACATTATTGTTGGTATCGGTTCGAGTCAGTAAGTAATGTTCTTCAATTTGATCCAGCTGATCTGAATAGGTAAAGAAATCGCTTTTACCGAGACGTTGCGTTGCTTTTCTTTGTTCAGTGATTTCCAGTTGTTGTGTATCAGGCGAATAAAATACAAGTAGTTGTTTATGATGTTCTGCCTGGTTGCCAAGCAGGCTAAACGGGTCATAGTGACAGGCATTAGTAATTTTATCCAGATTATCCTGGCCAAGCATTTTGATGATCAAGTCAAAATCATTTTTGGCTTTGGCGTGATTTAGTGTCATGTATTGATGATTTCCATGTTGTTCATGTTCAATATACTCTAAATAACCCAGGTATCCGATAATAACCAAGCAAGTTTTATGCGTACTTTGATGTAATTGATCAAATATTTTACTCTTAAGCAGCGCTATAATATTACTAAATCAAATTTTCAGTGCAATAATAGTATTTAACTATACTTGTTTGCACTTAAATAAGGCGAATAATTCTCGTTGGCTTACTATATGCACAGTTTCTACGCCTTATGCATATTTATCTAGTGACTTATTTGTCTTAAAGGGTATTTTAACTGGCCTGGTTTTTGCAATAACACTAAGGTAACGGTTTCTGTTTATTATGGTGGATTGGCTCCTGATACCGGTCAATACATTATTCACTGGTCCATAACGAGAAAACAAGATGAAAACCCCAAATTCACCCCGTTTTATCAGTAACCTGACACGTAATACCCTGGCTTTGATTATGGCAGGTGGTCGAGGTGAACGTTTAAAGCATCTAACCATGTGGCGAACTAAGCCTGCAGTACCATTTGGAGGTAAATTTCGAATTATCGACTTTCCACTGTCAAATTGTATTAATTCAGGTATTCGTAGAATTGGTGTAATTACCCAGTACAAGGCACATTCTTTAATTTTACATGTTCAAAAGGGCTGGGGGCATTTACGGGGTGAATTTGGTGAGTTTGTTGAATTGTTGCCGGCACAGCAACGCATAGAAACCTCCTGGTATTCCGGTACGGCTGATTCCATTTATCAAAATCTGGATATTATTCGTAGTCATTCACCAGATCATGTACTGATACTGGCGGGTGATCATATTTATAAAATGGATTATGGTGCCATGCTGGCTAAACATGTCGAAGCTAAAGCTGATATTTCTGTCGGCTGTATTGATGTACCTATTGAAAAGGCTTCTGCTTTCGGTGTTATGGGCGTTGATGAGGATCTACGTATTCATAGTTTTTTAGAGAAGCCAGAAAATCCAGAGAATATACCGGGGCGGCCTGATGATGCTTTATGTT
>JAOUQA010000195.1 GCA_029879605.1 Gammaproteobacteria bacterium | reverse complement strand
CTTAGCTTTAAGCTCATAGGCTTCTGTAAGATTTCTTAAATAAGCAGTAAAATAAATTTCGTCATCAACATCAATTCTGTTGATTGCCAATTCAATGGGAAATTCATAACCATCAGCATGAATAGCGGTAGTCTCTATGCGCTTACCGAGCAAAGTAGAATGGCCCGTTTTAACATTTTGAGCCAGATGCTGATGATGACTATCACGCATCGAAGCAGGAATAATAAGACTTGCCAGGTCTGAACCTGTCATCTGCTCAGGTGTATAACCAAAAGTATTCAGGGTTGCAGGATTAACATCTGTAACAATGCCTTTTGAATCTATGGTAATAATACAATCAAGCGCCGACTCCATAATTGCAGAATTTCTTAACTCACTGTTAGAAAGCGCCATAACAGCGCGATCTTTTACACTTATCTCATATCGTAAATAATAATAGCCAATTACAATACCGACAAAACCAAACAGCCATACCGTCATATAGTATTGAATATCATTTACAATTTCTGCTTCCTGCTGCTTTAAAAGTTTATCCATTGGCAAAATAACACCAACTCCACCACCAATATCGCCTTCCTTCATATCTTGGTGACAAAGAATACAACCCTCATTCACCATTAGCGGCTGCATCAACCTGAGATTAGGTTTGCCATCAATATCCGCATACTCAAAAACCTCCTTATTGCCCTGTCTTAGCTGATTTAATGCCTGCACTTCCCATTCATCAGGTTTGTTTGCAGAATTAAGTGGCATCAAGCTAGTAACACGCCCTGAAACTCCATACAAATGTCTAAATTTTTCATCGAGCTGACGCAGAATACGTGCAGGGTTTATCAGGGAAAGCTCTATACCAGAAGGCGTGGTTATGTCCCGATCTACAATATGCTCAAGAAATGGATCTGGAGAATAATGCTCACTCACCGGAACATAAACCCTTCCATGTAATGTTGCCCATAAACGAAATGCGGTGTCTTTCTTGAAACTGGTTCTAGCCTCCCTGGCCGCCAGGTCCTTTATCATTTCCCTGGTATACAATGTTTCCTGGTATGAAATGCCAAATATGGTCAGACTCCAGATCAATAACAGAATCAGAGTAAAAAAAGCGACAGGTATTTTGTAAGTATTAATCAATCGACAATAACAGGCATTAATTAGTTATCTTAAAGAATTATAGACCTTAATCATGGGATTATTAATATTTTTACTGCCTTAAAGAGCTTAAATACTATTCAATAATAGATAACTATTAATTAACCTCAGCAGATATAGAAACCTGAACAAGAAATACTAGAACATTACAACATCGACCAGTTCTAATCCTGATCTCACACGGTAGCAATCATCGCGATTCAGCCATCAAAACTTCATTAGTCATATCAATGACACTATCTGGATTCAATGAAATCGATGAAATACCCTGCTCGACCAGCCAGCGAGTTATTTCAGGGAAATCAGAAGGTGCCTGGCCGCAAATTCCTACATACTTGCCATGACGCTTACAGGCTTCGATAGCCATTTGCATCATTTTTATTACAGCCGGGTTACGCTCATCAAAACCGGTAATTAAACCTGAATCACGATCTACGCCCAGTGTTAACTGGGTCAAATCATTTGAGCCGATAGAAAAGCCATCAAAATATTCAAGAAACTCATCAGCCAGCAAAGCATTGGCAGGTATTTCACACATTAAATAAATTCTTAAATTATCTTCATTTCGCTCCAGGCCATTCTGTTGCATTAACTGTAATACCTGGCATCCTTCTTCAATACCACGCACGAAAGGAATCATCACATCCACATTATCCAGCCCCATCACCTCCCTGACTTTTTTTATCGCTTCGCACTCAAGATTAAAACAATCACGAAATTGATCAGATGGATAACGGTAAGCACCGCGAAAGCCGATCATGGGGTTTTCTTCTTGTGGTTCAAAAAGATTTCCACCAATCAGCGATGCATATTCATTTGATTTAAAATCAGATAAGCGAACGATTACCTGCCGTGGATAAAAGGCTGCGGCTATAGTACCTATTCCCTCAGCCAGTTTAGATACATAAAAACTTACGGGATTAGCATAGCCTGATGCAATTTCAGAAATATTATCCTGCATGTTCTTCTCAAGCTGATCGAATTCAAGCAGCGCCCTGGGATGAATACGAATACTGCTATTAATAATAAATTCCAGGCGCGCCAGGCCGACACCATCAACGGGTAACTGTGATGCTTCAAATGCCAGTTCTGGATTAGCCAGGTTGAGCATAATACGCGTTTTAGTCTGTTCGAGACCGGCAATATCAATCGCTTCGATATCAAATTTTAATTCACCTTCATAAACAAAACCGGTATCACCTTCGGCACATGACACGGTTAACTGCTGACCATTTTCAATCCGCAATGTGGCATCACCACAACCTACAACAGCAGGAATACCCAGCTCCCTGGCAACGATAGCCGCATGACAGGTTCGTCCACCACGATTAGTAACAATCGCAGCAGCAATTTTCATAATCGGTTCCCAGTCAGGATCAGTAATATCCGTTACCAGGATATCTCCTGCCTTTACCCGGTGCATATCAGCTGCATCGAGTACGACACAGGCATGGCCAGTTGCAATTCGTTTACCAACACTTTTTCCTGTTGCTATCACGGTACCTGTTTCAACCAGGTGATAATGTTGATACAGTTTGGTAGAAAGATTTGCCTGCACTGTTTCTGGTCGCGCCTGTAAAATAAATAACTCACCCGTCATTCCATCTCGAGCCCATTCGATATCCATAGGTCGACCATAATGATCTTCAATAAGCATTGCATAACGAGCTAACTGCAACACTTCATCGTCAGTAATAGAAAATTTTGCGCGCTCACCAGGTAACACCTTGACATTACGCGTTGATAAACCGGCAGTCGTATCCTGGGCATACACCATCTTGATGGCCTTTTCTCCCAGGTGCCTGCGTACAATGGGCCGATGATTATCAGTTAAAGTTTTTTTAAATACATAAAACTCATCAGGATTGACCGTTCCCTGGACCACGTTCTCACCCAGGCCATAAGACGCATTAATAAACACCACATCACGAAACCCCGACTCTGTATCCAGGGTAAACATCACCCCCGATGATCCCGTATCAGCCCGAACCATTTTCTGCACACCAATCGATAACGCCACATCCATATGATTAAAGCCTTTATCTTCACGATAGGAAATTGCACGATCGGTAAATAACGAAGCAAACACTCGTTTACAGGTGAGCAACAGGTTTCGTCGCCCAGAAATATTTAAATAGGTTTCCTGCTGACCGGCAAAGGAGGCATCTGCCAGGTCTTCCGCGGTGGCTGAACTTCGTACCGCCACATCCGGGTATTCACCATACTCCTCACCCAGCCTGGTATAGGCCTGAACAATATCACTGGCTAGATCATCCGGCATTTCAGCATGTAGTATCCAGCTACGAATCTGCTTCCCGGTTCTTGCCAGCGCTTTAACATCATGCACATCCAGTGCTGCCAGGGCCTGTGCAATTTTTTCATGCAACTGATTATGCTGAATAAAATAATGATAAGCTTCTGCAGTCGTGGCATAGCCATTAGGCACTTTAATACCCACAGAAGATAGCTGGCTATACATCTCACCAAGCGAGGCATTCTTACCACCAACGTCAGGAATGTTTTGAATACCAACTTCAGAAAACGACAAAACGTAAGACATCATGCATCTCCTGCCAAACAGGTTTAATGATTAACTTAACTGTTTTAGATTACGCCTGTGCCGGATGAAATCAAGTTTTTGTTTTAAAAACGCCCATGCTCTAGCATTAACAGGACACAGTCTTTGACAAAAGATATATCATTATGCAGCAGAGCCAGCTCAAGGGAAACTGACTCAGTTCCGGGATTAAGAATAACCCGGGAAGGCTTTAACTGAACAATACTGTCGATCAGGTGTTCGCTACGCTCAGGCCCGACATACATGGCCAGTGTGTCAACTTGTTCGATAATATTTTCCAGTTTATGTTTAACCACCAGTCCTTCGATATTTTCCAGTTTTGGATGCACCGGGATCACGTGATAACCATACTCTAATAACATGCGTATAGCTTTATTGGCGTAACGATGCGGTTTGTTACTGGCACCTAAAACGACGATGGTTTGATTTTGCATTAACTATTGAGCTGGTCAGGTCTAACAAACTGCACAGGTTCTGCTTTGGCAAACGCCTTATCGTAAATAAACTTAATAGCCACCTCGCCATCCTTATCATCGGCTGAAACCTGTTGCAGGTCCGGCAGACGCAAGGCCAGGTAAGCCATGGTTGCAGCAATCAGCTGTTCATTATCAGACTTTATGGCCATTACCAGTTGATCCGCTACAAACTGTGCTTTCTGCTGTTGATCAGGTGCAAACAGATGGCCGGCACCATGAGGAATACCATCATCCATTTTCTGATCCATTTTATCCAGATAGTCCTGCTGATTTTGAGGTAATGCCTTTGATCGATCGTATTCAATTTTGGCCTCACCATTAATAACTGCCACCAGATTTTTCATAAGCAACCTGAAGATCTAAAGATACAAGAAAGCACATGATAACATTTTTGCACCTGGTTTCTCACTGAAAAAATAATTTACTATTTATTAACCACCGCCATGGTCAAACGGGAAATACATACCAGGCGTTCTTTCTGATCAAAAATTTTTATTTCCCACACCTGGCTACTACGTCCAATATGCGCGGGGCGTGCGATACCGGTCACGATGCCTGCCCTGACGCTTCTAACATGATTG